>NZ_JBHYXZ010000096.1:2801-33905 GCF_042752395.1 Actinosynnema sp. NPDC059335
ACCAGCGCCCCCCCGCCTTAGAGGGCGGCGGCCACCACGCTGTCGTGGCCGAGGCGCGCGCCGAGTTCGGCGGCGGTGGTGAGGGTGTCGCGGGCGAGGTCGACGTGGCCGAGTTCGCGGTGCACGGTGCCGATGCCGACCAGGCACACGGCGCGGGCGGTGTCGTCGTCGAGGGCGTCGGCGTGCCGCAGGGCCTGGTCGAAGTGGGTCAGGGCGGTGGCGAAGTCGTCCTTCTCGTAGTGCAGTTGGCCGAGGCCGACGAGCACGACGGCCTCGGCGTGGCGGTCGTCGCCCTCGCGGGCGAGTTCCAGGGCGATCTCGTGGGTGCGTCGCCAGCCGTCGAATTCGTTGCGGATGGCGAAGGCGGAGGACAGCAGGGAGGACACGAGCAGGGTGTGGGCGCGGTCGACGCCGAGCCGGTGGGCCTGTTCGACGGCGCGGACGACGGCTCCGGTTTCGGCCCGGAGCCAGCCCAGGGGGTCCTCCTCGACCTCGGCGACCAGGTCGGGGTGGGGTTCGGCGTGGCCCGCGGGGAGGGCGACGGGCAGGCCGAGGGTGACTCGCGGCAGGCGGCGCACGCCCGTGTCGACGAGGGCGGCCCAGGTGGCGAGGGTGCGGGCGACGGCGGCGGTGACGGTGTCCGGGTGTTCGTGCCGGGCGGCCTGTTCGGCTCCGAAGAGCTGGACGAGGTCGTGGAAGCGGTAGCGGACGCGGCCGATCGGGTCGACCCCGACGACGTCGAGCAGCCGGAGGTCCACGAGGTGTTCCACGACGTCCTCGGCTTCGGCGAGGTCGACCTCCAGCAGCGGTGCGGCGACCCACCAGCCGAAGTCGGGCAGGTCGAGCAGGCACAGCAGGTGGAAGGCGCGGCGGCGGTGGTCGTCCAGTTCGGCGTAGTTGAGCGACAGGGAGGACCGGATGGCGAGGTCGCCGACGGTCAGCTCGTCCAGCCGGCGGCGTTCGTCGGCGAGGCGGGTGGCCAGGGACCTCAGCGGCCAGTGCGGTCGGGCGAGGAGCTTCGCGCCGGCGGCGCGCAGGGCCAGCGGCACGCCGCCGCACAGCGCGGCGATGCGTTCGGCGTCGTCCGGCGCGGCGGCGACCCGGTCCGGGCCGATGATCTTGCCGAGCATCTCGACGGCGGAGGCGGTGTCGAAGACCTCGAGTTCGACGGCGGAGGCGCCGCCGAGTCCCGCCAGGCGGGAGCGGCTGGTGAGCAGGACGAGGCAGCCGGGTTCGCCGGGTAACAGGGGCCGCACCTGGTGTTCGGCGCGGGCGTTGTCGAGCACGACGATCAGCCGCCGGCCGGCGAGGCGTTGCCGGTACAGGGCGATGCGGTCGTCGAGGGTGGTGGGCAGTTCGGCGGCGGGGACGCCGAGGGCGGTGAGGAACCGGGCGAGGGTGGCGAACGGGCTCAGTTCGGCGCCGAAGCCGCGCAGGTCGGCGAAGAGCTGGCCGTCGGGGTAGCGCTGGGCCAGGCGGTGGGCGGCGTGCACGGCCAGCGCGGACTTGCCGGTTCCGCCCGCGCCGGACACGACGACGACCGGGGTGGTGGTGCGGTGGTCGGGTGGGGTGTCGCCCAGGGTCAGGACGGCGGTCAGTTCGGCGGCGCGGCCGGTGAAGTCGCCGATGTCGGGTGGGAGGGTGCGGGCGACCGGTCGTTCGGGCGCCTGCACGGCCGGGCGGGACGGCGTGGTGGCGCGGGCGGCGGGGGGCGCGGTGGCGAGGGAGCCGTCGAGGATGGCGGTGTGCAGGTCCCGCAGGCGCGGGCCGGGTTCGAGGCCCAGTTCGTCGAGCAGTCGACGTCGGCCGTCGCGGTAGACCTCCAGGGCGTCGGCCTGCCGCCCGGATTCGGCCAGGGCGCGCATGAGCAGGGCGCGGCTCTCCTCGCGCAGCGGGTGTTCGCCGACGAGGTCGCGCAGTTCGTCGGCGGCGTCCTCGGCGCGGCCCAGCGCCAGGCTGACGCGGGCGAGGCCGTCCCGGGCGGCGAGTCGGCGTTCGTGCAGGTCGTCGGCCCAGGCGGTGGCGAACCTGGCGTCGACGCCGCCGAGGGCCTGCCCGCGCCACACCGACAGGGCGCGGCGGTAGCCGTCGTGGGCCCGTTCGTGCTCGCCGGCGCGTTCGGCCTGTCGTGCCCGGTCGTGTTCCCGGTCGAAGACGTGGACGTCGCACTCCCCCGGTTCGACGTCGAGGAGGTAGCCGGGCGCGCGGGTGCGGACCGCGTCGGCCAGTCCGGCGGCCGCGAGGACGCGGCGGACCTGCGAGACGTAGGTGTGCACGAGGGCGGTGGCGGAGGTGGGCGGCGAGTCGTCCCAGAGCAGGTCCACGAGCCGTTCGGTGGCGACGACCTGCCGCGGGCGCCTGAGCAGCGCCACCAGCAGCGCCTTGGGCTTGGGCCCGCCCAGTCCTCCCGCCGCGGCGTCGATCGTGACCGGTCCCAGCACGCGGATTCGCACGAGTCCTCCCCCAAGGTGCCCCGGTCGGATTATCGACCGTGACGGGCGGTGGTGGCGAGGAACCGGTCGGCGACCGGAGGGGACGGGGCGGGGTGGTGGGGTTGAACGGTGCGGCGAATGGCAACCTTCGGCACATCTCTCCCCGCGCTGGTTCCCCACACAGGCAGGTGGCCGCATGATCGTTCCCTTGGACCTGTCCGACGACGACACGGTGGCGGCGGTGCGCGAGATCGCGCGGCAGTCCTACGCCGTCGAGGCGGAGTTGATCGGCAGCACCGCGATCCCCGCGCTGCACGAGTCGGTCGAGGACATCCGCACGCTCCCGTTGAGATGGCTCGGCGGGTACGTCGACAACGGGCTGGTGGCGTTCGTCGGCTACGCGAAGGTCGACGGTGTGCTGGACATCGACCGGTTGTGCGTGGCGCCGAGCCACTTCCGGTTGGGGTTCGCGCGGCGGTTGGTGGAGCAGGTGATGGCGGAGGGCGGGCCGGCGATCGTGTCGACGGCCGCGGCGAACGCGCCCGCGATCGCGTTGTACGAGGGCCTGGGGTTCCGGTTGGTGGACACGGTGGTGGTCGAGGGCGGGCTGAGGATCGCCCAGTTCGGGCACCCCGGGTTGGTGTGAGGCGCGGGGGTCGGTGGCGCGCCGTCCCGGTGAAGGGCGGGCCGGCCCCACCCGGTCGTCGGGCGGGAGCACCCCCGTGTTCGTTGGCGTGGCCAACGAGTTGGTAGGGTGCGGCCGCATGGAGACTTCGGGCGCGCCCCGGCGGTTGCGCGGCACGGCCAGCTGGCTGCTCGGGCAGACCACGACCCACGCGCACCGGCTGGTGTCGGAGGGGTTCGGGGCGGTCGGCGCGCGGCGCTACCACTACTCGCTGCTGGCGGCGCTGGACGAGTTCGGGCCGGCCAGCCAGGCGGAGCTGGGGCGGCGCGGCGGGGTGGACCGCAGCGACGTGGTGGCCACGGTCAACGAGCTGGCGGAGCGGGGGCACGTGGAGCGCAGGCCCGACCCGGGCGACCGGCGGCGCAACATCGTGACGATCACCCCGGCGGGGGTGGCGCACCTGCGGCACCTGGACCGGGTGCTGGGGCAGGCCCAGGACGCGTTGCTCGCGCCGTTGTCGGCGGCCGAGCGGGAGGAGCTGGTGCGCATGTTGACCGCGGTCCTGGAGCACCACGGATGAGCGCGACGATGCGGGCGGTCGTGCTGAGCGGGCCGGGGCCGGTGGAGAACCTGGCCGTGGCGGAGCTGCCGGTGCCGCAGCCGCCGCCGGGCTGGGTGCGGGTGCGGGTGCGCGCGTTCGGGTTGAACCGGTCGGAGCTGCACACCCGGTTGGGGCTGGCCGAGGGCGTCACGTTCCCGCGCGTGCCGGGCATCGAGGCGGTCGGCGTGGTGGACAGCGACTGCGACCTACCGGTCGGCCGGCAGGTGGCGGCGATGATGGGCGGGATGGGGCGGGTGTTCGACGGCGGGTACGCCGAGTACGTGGTCGTGCCGCGCGAGGTGCTGATCCCGTTCGACTCGGACCTGCCGTGGGAGGTGCTGGGCGCGGTCCCGGAGACGCTGCAGACCGCGTACGGCTCGTTGACCACGGGCCTGGACCTGCGGGCGGGCCAGTCGTTGCTGATCCGCGGCGGCACGTCGGCGCTCGGGTTCGCCGCGACCGCGCTGGCGCGCGACCTGGGCGCGACGGTGCTGGCCACGACGCGTCGCCCGGAGCGGCTCGACGTGCTGCGCGAGCACGGGGTGGCGCACCCGCTGGTGGACGACGGCGCGGTGGCCGGTCGGGTGCGGGAGCTGTTCCCGGACGGGGTGGACGCGGCGTTGGAGCTGGTCGGCACGGCCACGTTGCCGGACACGCTGGCCGCGACGAGGGTGCACGGCACGGTGTGCTTCACCGGGATGCTGTCCGACCAGTGGCTCGTGCGGGACTTCTACCCCATCGGCTACCTGCCCAAGGGCGTGCGGCTCACCGCCTACCACGGGGAGAGCGCCGACCTGCCCGCGGAGGTGTTGCAACGGTTCCTCGACCGGGTCGCGGGCGGCGCGGTGACTCTCGGTCCGACCGCGGTGTACCGGCTGGACGAGATCCGGCAGGCGCACGACGACCTGGAGCACGGGCGTCGGGTGGGCAAGCTCGTCGGGATCGTCTGAGGATTTCTTCCGGCGTCGTGTCGAGGTGGCGCTCCGCCGTTCGTGTAGGGGGTGCGGGGACACCGATTCCGGAGGAGCACGAGATGACCCAGTACCTGATCAGCGTGATCGAGCCGACCGGCGGGGATGTGCCGGGACCCGAGGTGATGCGGGAGATCGTGGAGGACGTGCGGGCGGTGGACGCCGACATGCGCGAGGCCGGGGTGTGGGTGTTCGCCGGCGGGCTGCACGCGCCGGAGTCGGCGACCACGCTGCGTCACGACGGCGACGGCGGGCTGGTCGTCGGCGACGGCCCGTTCGCGGAGACCAAGGAGCACATCGGCGGGTTCAGCATCATCGACGTGCCGGACCTGGACGTGGCGCTGGAGTGGGCGCGGCGGCTGGCGGTGGCGTGCCGGCTGCCGGTCGAGGTGCGGCCGTTCCAGGACATGCCGGGCTGACGTGACGGCGGTCGAGGGCGTCTTCCGGGCCGAGTACGGCCGGGCGGTGGCGGTGCTGGTCCGCGTCTTCGGCGACCTCGACGTCGCCGAGGAGGCGGTCCAGGACGCGTTCGCCGAGGCGGTGCGGCGCTGGCCGGAGACCGGGGTGCCGCCGAGCCCGGCGGGCTGGATCATCACCACGGCCCGCAACCGGGCGATCGACCGGCTGCGCCGGGAGTCCGTGCGGGACGACCGGCAGGCCCAGGCCGCGGTGCTGCACGCCCGCGAGGCGCAGGCCGGGTTCGACGCGGTGGAGGTGGGGGCGGTGCGTGACGAGCGGCTGCGGTTGATCTTCACGTGCTGCCACCCGGCGTTGAACCCGGCGGCCCGGGTGGCGTTGACGTTGCGGCTGCTGGGCGGGTTGTCCACGGCGGAGATCGCGCGGGCGTTCCTGGTGCCGGAGCCGACGATGGCGCAGCGGCTGGTGCGGGCGAAGGCGAAGATCCGGGACGCGCGCATCCCCTACCGGGTGCCCGACGACGCCGAGCTGCCCGGCCGGCTGCGGGCCGTGCTGGCGGTGGTGTACCTGGTGTTCAACGAGGGCTACTCGGCCAGCTCCGGTGGCGCGCTGGTGCGCGGCGACCTGTGCGCGGAGGGGGTGCGGCTGGGCCGGTTGCTGGTGGAGCTGATGCCGGACGAGCCGGAGGTCGTTGGGCTGCTGGCGTTGATGCTGCTGCTGCACGCCAGGGGTCCGGCGCGGACCGGGCCGGACGGCGGGCTGGTGCGGCTGGCCGACCAGGACCGCTCGCGGTGGGACGCGGCGCTGCTGGCCGAGGGGCGGGAGCTGGTGCGGTGGTGCCTGCGGCGCGGCCGGCCCGGTCCGTACCAGGTGCAGGCCGCGATCAACGCCGTGCACAGCGACCCGCCGCCGACGGACTGGGCGCAGGTGGTGGCGCTGTACGACCACCTGATCGTGTTGGCCCCGAGCCCGGTGGTGGCGTTGAACCGGGCCGTGGCGGTGGCCGAGGCCGACGGGCCGGAGGCGGCGTTGGCGCTGGTCGACGGCGTGGCGTCGGCGTTGGACGGCTACCACCTGTGCCACGCGGTGCGGGCGGACCTGCTGCGGCGGCTCGGCCGGGACGAGGAGGCGGCGGGGGCCTACCGGCGGGCGTGGGAGCTGGCGGGCAACGACGCCGAGCGGGACCTGCTGCGGCGGGGGCTCGACGCGGTGACCGGGGCGGAACGGCCGGGTCGGGGCGGGTGAACCGCCGGTCACCGGTCCCACCGGGAGCGATTTTCCGGCGGCGTCGCGTGGTCGGCGGGTGATACTGGCGGCATGGGTAAGACCTACGAACGGATCGACGGACGGCTGCGCCGGTTCATCGAGGACCAGCCGGTGTTCTTCACCGCGACCGCGCCGCTGTCGGCGGACGGGCACGTGAACCTGTCCCCGAAGGGCCGCAAGGGCACGTGGCGGGTGCTCGACGAGCGGCGGGTGGCGTACCTGGACTTCGGCGGCAGCCACGCCGAGACGATCGCCCACCTGCGGGAGAACGGGCGGATCACGCTCATGTGGTGCGCGTTCGACGGTCCGCCGAACATCGTGCGCGTGCACGGCACGGGCGAGCCGGTGTTCCGGGACGACCCGAGGTTCGCCGAGCTGGTGGCCGGGTTCGGCGACGCGGACGGGTCGGCGTTGCGGGCGGTCGTGGTGGTGACCGCGAAGCTGATCAGCGACACGTGCGGGTTCGCGGTGCCGTTCATGGACTACCGCGGCGAGCGGACGCTGCACGAGGAGTACTTCGACCGCAAGTCGGAGGAGGAGTTCGCGCAGTACTGCGAGAAAAAGGAGTTCAACGGGGTCAGCATCGACGGGCTGCCCGCCCTGCCGCTGCCCCTGCCGCCGCGCTGACCCCCGGCGGACGGATCCGGCGTCGCCGAGGAGTTCGCCACACCGGCCTGCGCCGCGCGGCCCGGCCACGCCGACCGCCGCGTTGACCCCGCCGCGTGGACCCGCCGGGCCACCTCCGTGCGCCAACCGGCCGCGCGGGTCTTCGCCGCGCCGACGTTCCCGCCCCGGTCCCGGTGCGGTGACGCGCTGCGCCGTGCCGAAGCCCTCGTTCCCGCGGTCGCCCGGGGGCGCGGCACCGGCTCCGCCGGGGTGGGGGCGTCACCCGATGAGTGCGAACCCGTGCGGCGCGCCCGCGGGTCGGCTCCGTTGGCGTCCCGGACGGCCGTTTTTCGATCTACGCTGTCCGGGCGGCGTGTGGCGCCGATCACCTCGGGAAGGGGGCGGTCGTGCTGGTCGAAGCCCGGCGGAACCGCGCCGCCCTGCGCCGGGTGACGGGGCTGGCCCACAGCACGCCCGGCCGGTTGAGCCTGCTGGCGCTGCTCCTGATCCTGGTCGCGCTGCTGGTGGGCGCGGTGACCGCGATGTCGGTGCACCGCCGGGCGCAGGCGCTGGAGGCGTTGGCCGACCGCAGCGAGCCGCTGGCGTTCGCCGCCCAGGAGGTCTACCGGGCGATGGCGGACGCGGACGCGACGGCGTCCAGCGCGTTCCTGTCCGGCGGGGTGGAGTCGGCCGCGTTGCGCGGCCGGTACGAGGCGGACGTGGCCGACGCCGCGGCGGCGTTGTCGGCGGCGGCCTCGGAGATCACGCGCTCGCCGGAGTTGGCCGACGCGCTGTCGACGTTGTCGGGGCGGCTGCCTGTCTACACGGGGCTGGTCGAGACGGCCCGCGCGCACAACCGGCAGGGCAGCCCGGTGGGCGCGGCCTACCTGCGCGAGGCGTCGGCGCTGATGCGGACGACGCTGCTGCCCGCGGCGCGGGAGCTGTACGGGGTGGAGACCCGGTCCGTGGTGCGCGACCTGGAGGACGCCGGGTCGCTGCCGTGGCCGGAGGCGCTGCTGGGCGCGGTGTCGCTCGCCGTGCTGGTGGCCGTGCAGCGGTACCTGACCCGCCGGACCAACCGGGTGCTCAACCCGGGCCTGGTGGTGGCGACGGCGTTGACCGCGATCTCGCTGCTGTGGGTGCTCGTGTCGAGCCTGCTGGCCGTCTACAGCGTGTCGACCGGCAAGCGGGAGGCGACGCTGGTGGACCTGCTGGCGCAGGCCCGCATCACCACCCTGACCGCGCGCGGCGACGAGACGTTGACGCTGGTCGCGCGGGGCAGCGGCACGGGCTACGACACCGAGTACGCCGAGTCCGACCGGGCGCTCACCGACCTGTTGGGGCGGGTGCGGGCGATGAACGGCACCCCGGCGGTGGTGGAGGCGGTGGAGCACCACGCGCGGTGGCAGGAGGCGCACCGCAGGATCCGCGCGGCCGACGACGACGGCGACTACACCGCGGCGGTGGCGGTGGCGTTGGGTCAGGGCGAGGGTGGCGCGGCGGCGGCGTTCGACGCGTTGGACTCCGACCTGGTGGAGGCGATCGGCGCGGCGCGGGCGGAGCTGACCGACGCGATCGGGCGGGGGCGGGCGGCGTTGGGCGGCGTGGTGCCCGCCGTGGCGGTGCTGGCGGCGTTGGCGGCGGCCGCGTCGACGTTCGGGTTGTGGCAGCGGCTGAAGGAGTACCGATGAGGCTCGCGCTCGCGGTGCTGGTCCTGCTGGTGGCGGCGGGGTGCGCGCCGGTGCCCAGCACGGCCCCGCCCATCGGCGGCGGGCCGCCGGTGCCGCCGCGCCCGGCGGACGTGGTGGAGCTGACCGCGCCGCCCAGCACGCCCGACGTGCCGCCGGCGTCGTGCGACCCGACGGCGAGCCTGCGGCCGACCGGGCCGGTGCCGCCGCCGGGGTCGCCGCCCGCGGGTCCGGCGCTGGCGCGGATCCGGGCGCAGGGGCGGCTGATCGCGGGCGTGGACCAGAACACGTACCTGATGGGGTTCCGCAACCCGATCTCCGGCGAGCTGGAGGGCTTCGACATCGACATGGCGCGGGAGGTGGCGCGGGCGGTCTTCGGCGACCCGGGCGCGATCCAGTTCAAGGTGGTGACGTCCGAGGACCGGGTGCCGACGCTGGAGCGCGGCGACGTCGACATCGTGGTGCGCACGATGACGGCGACCTGCGAGCGGTGGCAGCGGGTGAACTTCTCCACGGTGTACCTGCAGGCCGGGCAGCGGGTGCTGGTGCCGTCGAACTCCGACGCCACGGGCCTGGAGTCGCTGGGCGGCAGGCGGGTGTGCGCGACCAAGGGGTCCAGTTCGCTGGTGAACGTGGCGGCCGCGCCGTCCCGGCCGGTCGCGGTGGGCGTGGCGCACTGGACGGACTGCCTGGTGATGCTCCAGCAGGGCCAGGTGGACGCGATCTCGACCGACGACACGATCCTGGCCGGGTTCGCCGCGCAGGACCCGTACACGAAGGTGGTGGGTCCGCAGTTCACCGCCGAGCCGTACGGGATGGCGTTCCGCAAGGCCGACGAGGACTTCGTGCGGTTGGTGAACGCGCTGCTGGAGCGGCTGCGGGCGGACGGCACGTGGGCGCGGCTGTACCAGCGGTGGCTCGGCGACCCGCCCGCGCCGCCGGTCGCCGTGTACCGGGACTGACATGCGCGGATCCGACGCGGGGGCGGACGGGGCCGGGGCACTCGACGGGGTCCGGGGACGTTCTCCGGGTGTGGGGGGAGCCGGCGTGGCGGTCGTGGCGTCGGCGGGAACGGAGGCGCGATGAGGACCGGCGGGGCGGTCGGGCGTGGTGCCGAGGGGGCGGGCGACGCGGGCGTGGCCGGGACCGGCGAGGAGGTCCGCGAGTCGGGGACCGTCGGGGTGGACGGCGGTGCGGCCACGGGCGCCTACAGCGGCCCGGCCACCGGTCGTGACACGGGTCCGGGCACGGCGCCGTGGTCGGACCGGGTCCGGTCGGCGCGGTCGGTGGGGTCGATGGGGTCGACGGGCCGGTCGCGGCGGGCGTCGGTGCCGACCCGGTCGTCCGGGCGCGGCCGGTTGGGCGCGGGCCTGGTGGAGGTGCCGCGGGTGCCCTACCGGGATCCGAAGACGGCGGTGCTGACCAACCCCGAGGTGCCGGAGGCGAAGCGGTTCTGCTCGAACTGCGGCCGGGAGGTCGGGCGGGGCCGGGACGGCGAGCCGGGCCGGGTGGAGGGGTTCTGCGCGCACTGCGGGCACCACTACTCGTTCACGCCGAAGCTGGTCCCGGGCGAGGTGCTGCACGAGCAGTACGAGGTGCTGGGGTGCCTGGCGCACGGCGGGCTGGGCTGGATCTACCTGGCGGCCGACCACGCGGTCAGCGACCGGTGGGTGGTGCTCAAGGGCCTGCTGGACTCCGGTGACGCGGACGCGATGGCGGCGGCGATGGCGGAGCGCCGGTTCCTGGCCGAGGTGGAGCACCCTACTATTGTCAAGATCCACAACTTCGTGCGGCACGCCGACCGGGTGAGCGGCGAGCTGGTCGACTACATCGTGATGGAGTACGTGGGCGGCACCTCGGTCCGGGACATGATCAGGCAGGCGCGCGCCGAGGGTCGGGAGGCGCTGCCCGTGCCGCAGGCGATCGCCTACGCCCTGGAGGTGCTGCCCGCGTTGGGCTACCTGCACGCGGTGGGGTTGCTGTACTGCGATTTCAAACCGGACAACGTGATCCAGACCGAGGAGCAGTTGAAGCTGATCGACCTGGGCGCGGTGCGGCGCATCGGCGACCGGCACTCCCCCATCTACGGCACGATCGGCTACCAGGCGCCGGAGATCGGCACGGTCGGCCCGTCGGTGGCGTCCGACCTGTACACGGTGGGCCGGGCGTTGGCGGTGATGAGCTTCCCGTTCGACTTCCGCGGCCGGTTCAAGGCGTCGTTGCCCGGCCCGGAGGAGGAGCCGCTGCTGCGCCGGCACGACTCGTTGCACCGGTTCCTGCTGCGGGCGACCGACCCGGACCCGGAGCGGCGGTTCGGCTCGGCGGAGGAGATGGCCGAGCAGCTCACGGGTGTGCTGCGGGAGGTGTTGGCGCAGCAGGACGGGGCGCCGCGGCCGGGGGTGTCGCGGCAGTTCACGCCGGAGCGGCGGGCGTTCGGCACGGAGGGCGGGCCGGACGTGCGGGCGGCGGCCACGGGGTTGCCGGTGCCCCAGGTGGACACCGCCGACCCGGCGGCGGGGTTCCTGGCGACGGCGGCGACGACGGGCGACCCGGACCAGGTGGTGGCGGCGCTGCGGCTGGCCCCGGTGCGGACGGTCGAGGTGCGGTTGCAGGTGGTGCGGGCGTTGATCGAGGCGAACCGGGTGGGCGAGGCGGTGGCCGAGCTGGCCGAGCTGGACGCGCCGTTCGACCCCGACGACCTGGGCACGGCCTCGCCGGACGACTGGCGCCCGGGCTGGTACCGGGGTGTGGCGGCGTTGGTCGACGGGCGGACGGGGCAGGCGCGGGAGGCGTTCGAGCGGGTGCGCGACGCGTTGCCGGGCGAGGCGGCCCCGAAGCTCGCGGTGGCGGTGTGCGCGGAGCTGCTGGGTGACGCGGACGCGGCGCGGGCGGGCTACGAGGTGGTGTGGCGGACCGACCACGCCTACGTGACGGCGGCGTTCGGGCTGGCCAGGGTGCTGGTGGCGGCGGGTGACCGGGAGGCGGCGGTGGCGGTGCTGCACTCGGTGCCGGACACGTCGATCCACCACGTGGCGGCGCAGGTGGCGGCGGTGCGCGCCCAGCTCGGTGCGGCGCGTGACCGGGTGGGCGGCGCGGGGGACGCGCTGGCGGAGGTGTTGGCGGCCGGTGCGAGGCTGTCGGGGTTGGAGTTGGACGTGGCGAGGCGGGCCGGGTTGACGGTGGAGCTGTTGGGTGTGGCGTTGGAGGCGTTGCCGCGGGACGGGTCGGCGCCCGCGGGGACGCTGGTGGACTGCGAGTTGAGCGAGACGGGTCTGCGGTTTGGGTTGGAGCGCTGCTACCGGCAGTTGGCGCGGCTGGCCGAGACGCCGGAGGAACGCATCGCTCTCGTCGACCGCGCGAACGCGGTCCGGCCCAGGACGTTGGTGTAGCCATGGAATCTTGTCCCGAGTGCGCGTCGCCGGTGTCGGCGCAGGACCGCTTCTGCGAGGCGTGCGGGCGCAACCTGCGCCTGCAGCGGACACCGGTGGGCGGTCCGGGGGCGCAGTGGCCGCCGATGTGCGCGTGCGGCGGCGAGGAGTTCGACGCGGAGGGCTTCTGCGAGCAGTGCGGTCGGGTGCGGCCGTCGGCGCGGGACCGGGTGGAGTTCGTGCTGCCCGGGGTGGCGGGGGTGAGCGACCGGGGCCTGCGGCGGCAGCGCAACGAGGACTCGATGGCGTTCGGCCGGGTCCGGGGGCGCGGGGTCGCGGCGGTGGTGTGCGACGGGGTGGCGTCGTCGGAGCGGGCCGAGCAGGCGTCGCAGACGGCGGTGGACACCGCGGTGGACGTGCTGCTGACCGGGTTGCAGTCCGGGATGGACGCGGAGGCGTCCACGACGGACGCGGTGGTGGCGGCGAACGAGGCGGTGGGCCGGTTGGCGCGGCCGGGCGCGGCGGAGGTCGCGCCGTCGTGCACGTTCGTGTCGGCGGTGGTGACCGACGACGCGGCGACGGTGGGCTGGGTCGGCGACAGCCGCGCCTACCTGGTGGCGGGCGCGGGCGCGGCCCGGTTGACCACGGACGACACGTGGGCGGCGCAGCTGGTCGCCGAGGGCGTGTTGACCGAGGAGGAGGCGATGACCGACCGGCGTGCGCACGTGCTGTCGCGGTGGCTGGGCGCGGACTCCGGGGTCGAGGGGCCGCAGACGGTGACGTTCAAGCTGGAGACGCCCGGGCTGCTGGTGGTGTGCAGCGACGGGCTGTGGAACTACGTGCCGGAGCCGGAGGACCTGCTGGCGGTGGTGCCGCGCGGGGCGACGCCGGTGGAGGTGGCGCGGGAGCTGGTGGACGTCGCGTTGCGCGCGGGCGGGCACGACAACATCACGGTGGTGGTCGTGCAGTTGCGGGGCGGCAACGGCGCGTGACCGCCGGTCGCCAACCGGGACGCGGGCTGCTGCGTTGGGGGGAACGGCGACCGAGGAGTCGGCGCAGGGCCCGACCGCGCGACCGGAGTCCCCGGCTGGGCCGTCGCGGCGGTTTTCGGTGTGCAGCCCACACGCGTTGTCGATCACGAATACGGTGGGGGCGTGCGGATCACAGGGGGGCCTGCCGTCGCTGCGGGGATCGCGGGCGCACGTCGTCGGCCGTGCCGCGGCGCCGGGCCGGAAGGTCGGGGTGCGTGATGGCGGACGAGGTCGACCTGGTGCTGGCGCAGTGGTCGGTCCAGCGGCCGGACGTGGACGTCGCGCCGATGGCGGTGCTGACGCGCGTGACGCGGCTGGCGCGGCTGCTGGAGCGGGAGCTGCGGGAGTTCGTGGGCCGGTTCGACCTGGAACCCGGCGAGTTCGACGTGCTGACCACGCTGCGGCGGGCGGGCTCGCCGCACGGGATGACGGCGGGGGCGTTCCTGTCGGCGTCGCTGGTCACGGCGGGCGCGATCACCAACCGGGTCGACCGGATGGAGGCCAAGGGCCTGGTGCACCGGGTCCCGGACGCGGCCGACCGGCGCGTGGTGCGGATCAGGCTGACCGACCGGGGCCGGGAGCTGGTGGACGGGATGCTGGCCGAGCACATGCGCCGGTACGCGCGGCTGCTGGAGCCGTTGGACGAGCCGACGCGGGCGGTGGTGGCCGACGCGCTGCGGGCGTTGCTCGAGCGCTGCGAGTAGCCCCGCCGGTCAGCGGGGCACGGCGTCGAGGGCTTTGAAGATCCGCTTGTCGGAGACGGTGTAGCGGGTGCCGATGGTCTGGGCGAAGTAGCTCAGCCGCAGCTCCTCGATCATCCACCGCACCTCGTCCAGCTCCTCGTGGGGCTCGTCGGCGGGCAGGGCGGCGCGCAGCTCGCGGTACTCGGCGTGCACCGCGTGGACGCGGTCCATCCAGTCCTGGTCGCGGCGCACGTTCTCGGGCAGCTTCTCCAGCCGGCGCACGATGCCCTGCAGGTAGCGGTGCACGTCGGCGAGCCGGTCCGCGCCCGCCTCGGTGACGAACCCCGCGTGCACCAGGCCGGCGAACTGGGCGCGGACGTCGGCCAGGGACTCCTCGAACACCGGGCCGCGCACGGCGTTGACGCGCAGCTCCACCTCCTGGGCGGCTTCCAGGACGCGCCGGACCCGGTGCACCACGTCGAACGTGGTCTCGCCGAGGCCGCGGCGGACCCGGTCGAGCAGCGTGCCGAACGCCGCCTCGGTCCACACCGGTCCGCCGGCGTCGCGCAGGAGCTTGTCGACCGCGGCGGAGATGCAGTCGGCGAGCAGGGGCGCGACGCCGCCGTGCGGGTTGCGGGTCAGGGCCAGCTTCTCGGCGTTGTTCAGGCCGCGTTGCAGCGTCTTGACCGGGGACGGGGTGTTGAGCAGCAGCAACCGGCGGGTGCCGCGCCACATGGCCTGCCGCTGCCGTCCCGGCGTGTCCAGGATCTCCACGGCGACGCTGTCGCCCTTGTCGACCAGGGCCGGGTAGGCGGTGACGACGATGCCGGACCGCTCCCGCCGCACGGTGCGGGGCAGGTCGCCGATGTCCCACGTGGTCAGGCCGGTGCGGGCCAGGTTGCCCGCGGCGGCGGCCAGGGTCTCCCGCAGCTGCCCGCGCAGCCGGGCCTTGAGCGCGGCGAGGTCCTTGCCCTGGGCCAGCTCCCGGTCGTGCTCGTCCACGATCCGGAACGTCAGCTTCAGGTGCTCGGGCACCTGGTCGAGCTGCCACTCCTCGCGGGGCACGACCACGCCGGTCAGCTGGCGCAGCTCGCGTTCCAGGGCGGGCAGCAGCGGCTCGTCGGGGTCGATGCCGGCCAGCGCCGCGGCGGCGACGTCCGGGACGGGCACGAAGTTGCGGCGCACCGGTTTGGGCAGCGACCGGATGAGCGCGACGACCAGGTCCGTGCGCAGGCCGGGCACCTGCCAGGACAGCGAGTCGTCCGGCAGGGTGGTCAGCGCGGGCAGCGGCAGGTCCACGGTGACGCCGTCGACGGCCGCGCCGGGCTCGAACCGGTAGGTCAGCGGCAGCGTGAGCCCGCCGCGGCGCAGCTCGTCGGGGTAGGCGTCCGGGGTCACCGCGGCACGGTCGTTGACCAGCATGGCCTTGTCGAACGTGAGCAGGTCCGGTTGGCCGTGGCGGGTCTTCTTCCACCAGGTGTCGAAGTGCCGGGCGGACACGACGTCGGCGGGCACGCGCCGGTCGTAGAAGTCGTAGAGGGTGTCGCCGTCCACGACGATGTCGCGGCGACGGGCCCGGTTCTCCAGCTCGGCGACCTCGGCCAGCAGCTCCCGGTTGCGGTGGAAGAACTTGTGGTGGGTGGTCCACTCCCCCTGCACGAGCGCGTGGCGGATGAACAGCTCCCGCGACAGCCCGGGGTCGATCCGCCCGTAGTTGACCTTGCGGCCGGTCACGATCGGCACGCCGTAGAGGGTGACCTTCTCCAGGGCGACGACCGAGCCGCGCCGCGCCTCCCAGTGCGGTTCGCTGTAGGTGCGCTTGACCAGGTGCTCGGCGAGCCGTTCCGCCCACTCCGGCTCGATCCGGGCGACGGTCCGGCCCCACAGCCGCGACGTCTCGACCAGCTCGGCGGCCATCACCCACTGGGGCGGCTTGCGGAACAGCGACGAGCCGGGGAAGATCGCGAACTTCGCGTTGCGCGCCCCCAGGTACTCGGTCGCGGCGCGCTTGCCCGCGTCCCGCTTGGGCACGTCCTTGACGCCGATGTGGGACAGCAGCCCGGACAGCAGCGACACGTGCACCGCGCGCGGCTCGGCGGGCTGGTCGTTGACGTGCACGCCCAGCGTCTTCGCCACCTGCCGCAGCTGCTGGTAGATGTCCTGCCACTCGCGCACGCGCAGGTAGTTGAGGAACTCGGCGCGGCACAGCCGGCGGAACTGGTTGGACGACAGCTCCTTCTGCCGTTCCCGCAGGTACTGCCACAGGTTGAGGAACGCGGTGAAGTCCGAGTCCGGGTCCTTGAACCGGGCGTGCTGCTCGTCGGCGGCCTGCTGCTTGTCCGAGGGCCGCTCGCGCGGGTCCTGGATGGACAGCGCCGCGGCGATGACCATGACCTCGCGGACGCAGCCGTTGCGGTCGGCCTCGATGACCATGCGGCCCAGCCGCGGGTCGACGGGCAGCTGGGCGAGCTTGCGGCCCAGCGGGGTGAGCTTCTGCTCGGCGGGCAGGATCGCGCCCAGCTCCTGCAGCAGCTGCACGCCGTCGGTGATGTTGCGCGCCTCGGGCGGGTCGATGAACGGGAACGCGGCGATGTCGCCCAGCCCGATCGCGGTCATCTGCAGGATGACCGACGCCAGGTTGGTGCGCAGGATCTCCGGGTCGGTGAACTCCGGGCGGGCGTCGAAGTCGTCCTCGCTGTAGAGGCGGATGCAGATGCCCGCCGAGACCCGGCCGCAGCGGCCCTTGCGCTGGTTGGCCGACGCCTGCGAGATCGGCTCGATGGGCAGCCGCTGCACCTTCAGCCGGTGGCTGTAGCGCGAGACGCGGGCCGTGCCGGGGTCCACGACGTACTTGATGCCGGGCACCGTCAGCGACGTCTCGGCCACGTTCGTGGCCAGCACCACGCGGCGACCCCGGTGCGGCTGGAACACGCGGTGCTGCTCGCCGAACGACAACCGCGCGTACAGCGGCAGGACCTCGGTGTCGCGCAGGTCCAGGGCGTTGAGGGCGTCGGCGGTGTCGCGGATCTCGCGTTCGCCGGACAGGAACACCAGCACGTCGCCGGGCCCCTCGGCCTGCAGCTCGCGCACCGCGTCGCAGATGGCCTGCGTCTGGTCGCGGTCCGGGTCGGCGTCGGGGTCGTCGGGGTCCACCACCGGCCGGTAGCGGACCTCGACGGGGTAGGTGCGGCCGGAGACCTCGATCACCGGCGCGTCGCCGAAGTGCCGGGAGAACCGCTGCGGGTCGATCGTCGCCGACGTGATCACGACCTTGAGGTCGGGCCGGCGCGGCAGGAGCTGCTTGAGGTAGCCGAGCAGGAAGTCGACGTTGAGGCTGCGCTCGTGCGCCTCGTCGATGATGATCGTGTCGTAGCGCGACAGCATCCGGTCGGTCTGGATCTCGGCCAGCAGGATGCCGTCGGTCATCAGCTTGACCAGCGTGTCGTCGCCGGACTGGTCGGTGAACCGGACCTTGTAGCCCACCGCGGAGCCCAGCGGCGTGTCCAGCTCCTGCGCGACGCGCTCGGCGACCGTCCGCGCCGCCAGCCGCCGCGGCTGGGTGTGCCCGATCTGGCCCAGCACCCCCCGGCCCAGCTCCAGGCAGATCTTGGGCAGCTGGGTCGTCTTGCCCGACCCGGTCTCGCCGGCGACGATCACCACCTGGTGGTCGCGGATGAGCGCGGCGATGTCGTCCTTGCGCTCGCTGACGGGCAGCTCCGCCGGGTACGTGATCTTCGGCACGGCCTCGCGGCGCAACGCGACGCGCAGCTCGGCGGCCTCCACCTCGGCCTCGATCTCGGCCAGCACGGCGGCGCGGGCGGCGTCGTCGCGGATCTTGCGCGCCCCGTCGAGCCTGCGCGCCAGCCGCCGCTGGTCCCGCGACATCAGTTCGGACAGGCGTTGACGCAGGTCAGCGTGCGACATCTGGTTCATTTGGGTCAAGGATATCGAGCGCGGACGAACGGGGCCGCCGATTATCGGGCCGACAGCACCGCGAGTTGCCGCGACCGGGCCACCAGCCGCCCCCCGGCGTCCCACAGCTCGACGTCCTCCTCGTAGTGGCCGCCCGCCACGTGCCGGGTGGCGGCCCGGGCCGCGAGCCAGCCGGGCGCGGGCCGGGCGTGCACGTGGACCGACAGCTCCACCGTGGCCGACACGACCGGGTGACCCAGCTCCAGCACCGCGGGCGCGACCGAGTCCACCAGCGTCGCCATCCCGGCCGGGTCGGCCGGGCGGCCGTCGGCGAACCGGATCCAGAACTCCGCGCTCGGCGTGCCCGTCGCCCGGCCCCGCGCCCAGCCGAACGGCTCGGGCCCGCGCAGCTCGACCCGGTCGGCCACGGTCGCGCCCGGCAGCCGCAGGCCGCCGTAGACGTCGACGCACTCGTCCGGCGGCGGCAGGTCCGGGGCCCGGCCGAGCACCGCGGCCCCGTCCCCTCCCGCGCCCAGGTCGGCGAAGGACGCCACCACCCGCAGCACCTCCCGGTCGCGGCACGACAGGCGCGCCTCGCCGGTGGACACCTGCCGGCCCCGGCGCACCACCTCGGTGTCCACCACGGCCGGACCCACCACGCCGGGGAGCAGGTAGTAGGCGCTCACCGCGAGCGGGTCCGGGTGCGGGAGCACCTCGCCGAGCGCCCGCAGGCAGAACGCGACGAGGTAGCCGCCGTTGGGCCGGCCGCCGGCGCCGCCCCACCGGTCGCCGAGCCGGGCCGTGAACCGGCCGTCCCCCGCCGCGTCCACCCGCGTGTCGGCGTCCCATTCGTGCATGGCGATCACACTAACGGGCGTTACCCACGGGTAGCTCAGCCGCGGTACGGGCTCCCGCCGTCCTGCATCGCCGTCACGATCTCCTTGAGCCGCTTCATCACGATGTTGTGCAGGCCCGGACCGAAGCTCACCCGCGCCACGCCCAGCGGCGCCAGCTCCGCCGGCGTCGGCGACCCCGGGCCGTGCGCCACGTTCACCGGACGCCCGTCGACCGCCGCCACGAAGTCCGCCACCCGGTCGGCCGGGATCCGGATCGGGTAGACGCAGTCCGCGCCCGCGTCGAAGTACGCCCGGGCCCGCGCCACCGCGTCGTCGAACGACTTGTCCCCGTGGATCCACGTGTCCACCCGCGCGTTGATCACCAGGTCCGCGTCCGCCGCCCGCACCGCCGACAGGAACTCCACCTGCTCGGCCACGTCGAGCACCCGCGCGGTCGACGGGTCGGAGTCCTCCAGGTTGCACCCCGCCGCGCCCGCCTCGGCCAGCCGCGCGGCCACCTCCGCCGCCGGCACGTCGTACCCCCGCTCGACGTCCACCGTCACCGGCACGTCCACCGCGGCCGCGATCCGCCGCACCGCCTCGTACGCCACGTCGGCGGGCATGTCGTGCCCGTCCTTGAACCCTAACGCCCCGGCCACCGCGACACTCGTGGTCGCCACCGCCGGGTACCCCGCCTCGGCGATCGCCCGCGCCGACGACACGTCCCACGCGTTCGGCACCACCAGCGGCGTGCCCGGCACGTGCAACGCCCGCAGCGCCTTGGCCTTCTCGGTCCTGGTCACATCGACTCCCGTCACGACAGGGGCCCGGGCCGCGCCACGACCGCGACCCGCCCACGCAAGTTGATCACTCGATCAGCCGCACCGAATACTGCCGGCTCCCCACCCGCCGGGCACCACGTTCGATTGCCCTCGTCGCCACGCGGCCGACGACGGCCCCGACCCGTGCCACCCGACCGGCCGGGACCGACGACCCCGCCGGGGACGCCGCCGCCTCCCGGACCCCGGGGCCGCCCTCGACCGCGCCCCGCCACCCCGACCGCGCCCCGCCACCCCGACCGCGCCCCGCCACCCGGACCGCCGCCCGCGCCATCGGGCCGCGGAACCGTCCCCCCGCGAACAGCGGACCGGGCCGGTCGCGGCGACCGGGCCGGATCCCGGTCCGCCCGGCGCGCGCGTGCCGTTGCGCCCAAGCACAAACCGCCGTTCGGCGGCTGGCGCGCCGGCACCGGGGCCGATGAGCTGGATCACGCGATGAGTCGGGGGACGACCCATCGAGGGGGAATTGGCTTGTTCCTACCCGTGCCGGTGCCCACCCTGCCGCCCAGCACCGCACTGGCCGACCTGGCGACCGCGGGCGATCGCCACGCCTGGCTCGCGGGCACCACCGGCGTGTTCACCAGCCGCCCGTCCGCGCCCCTCGTGCTGCGCTGGACCGGCGACACCTGGCACGTCGAACCGCTGCCCGAGCTCCCCGCCGCCGCCAGCCTGTCCGGCGTCTCGGCCGCCGCGCCCGACGACGTCTGGGCCGTCGGCAACACCGCCGGCCGCCCCCTCGTCCTGCACTACGACGGCACGGGCTGGCGCACCGTCACCACACCGCCCATCACCTGGGCCAAAGCCGTCGCCGCGGTCGCCGCCCACGACGTGCACATCGTCGGCACCGGCCGCGACACCCTCCACTACGACGGCACGACCTGGCGGGTGCGCACCGCCCTGTCCTCCGCCCGCGAAGGGCTGCGCACCATCACCGCCGCCGGACCGCACGACGTCTGGGCGGGCGGCGGCGGGCTCGCCGGCGCGGGCCCCGCCACCTACGAGTACCCGGTGCTCGCCCACTGGGACGGCCTGCGCTGGACCGAGGTCGCCGGACCCCGCACCGAACGCGGCCACGTCGCCCGCCTCGCCGCCACCGCGCCCGACGACGTCTGGCTCGGCCACGGCCGCGACACCGAGGGCCTGCGCGTCCACCGCTGGGACGGCCGCCGGTGGACCGCCGTGCCCGGGCCCGCGGACGCCGAACGCCTCACCGTCCACGGCGTCGCCGCCGGCTGGACCTGGGGCGTGCGCGCCGGCCGCCGCACGTTCGAGACCAGGCCCGCGTTCCACCGCTGGACCGGCGACGGCTGGACCGCCGTGCCGCTGCCCGACGACCTCGCCCGCGCCTCCGCCACCCACGTCGGCCTCACCACCACCGGCACCACCACCTGGGCCTACCTGAAGACGGCGGCGGGCGTGCACGTCCTGCGCCACACTGCACCGTGACCTTCCGCCTCACCGTCCTCGGCACCGCCACGCCGTACCCCCGCCCGGACGACCCCTGCTCCGGCTACCTCCTGCGCACCGACCGCACCGCCGTGTGGGTCGACGCCGGCCCCGGCACGCTCGCCGAGCTGCAACGCCACCACCGCCCCGACCGGCTCGACGCCGTGTGGATCTCCCACACCCACGCCGACCACGCCGCCGACCTGCTGCCCTACTACTACGCGCTGCTGTTCGCCGACCTGCCGCCGCGCCCGCCCGTCCCGCTCTACGGCCCGCCCGGCCTCGCCGACCGGCTGGAGACCTTCCTCGCCGGCGCCGCGCCCAACCCGGCCGCCGCCGCGTTCGACGTGCGGGAACTGCACGACGGCCACCGCGCCGAGGTCGGCGACCTCACCCTGGACAGCCGCGCCGTGCGCCACGGGCTGCCCGCGTTCGGCCTGCGCGCCGCCCACGGCGATGCGGTGTTCGCCTACTCCGGCGACACCGGCGCCTGCCCCGCGCTGGACGACCTCGCCGACGGCGCGGACCTGTTCCTGTGCGAGGCCGACGGCAGCGGACCGCACCACTGCTCCCCCGAGGACGCCGCCGCGGCCGCCCGCGGCGCGCGCCGGCTGCTGCTCACCCACCTCGGCCCCGCCCTGGACCCGGCCGAGGCCGCCGGGCGCGCCCACGCCGACGTCGCACGACCGGGGGACACCGTCACCATCGCGTGACCCGGAGTGCGGGATTCACCCGGCGGAGTGAGAATCGGATCGTGCTGAAACTGACCGCGACCGTCCTCGACGCGCCCGACGCCCAGGCCCTGGCCCGCTTCTACCGCGACCTGCTCGGCTGGCCGCTCGGCACGGACGAGCCCGGCTGGGCCACGGTGCGCCCGCCCGAGGGCGGCGCGGGGCTGTCGTTCCAGACCGAGCCGGACTACCGACGCCCCACCTGGCCCGCCGCCGACGGCGACCAGCGGATGATGGCGCACCTGGACATCCAGGTGGACGACCTGGAGACGGCCGGCGCGCACGCGGTCTCGCTGGGCGCCACGCTCGCCGACTTCCAGCCGCAGGAGGGCGTCCGGGTCTACCTGGACCCGGCCGGCCACCCGTTCTGCCTGTTCCTGCCGGGCTGGTGACCGGCGGCCGTCACGGCTCGCCGATGGCCCGGGTGATCGAGTCCAGCACGCCGGGGAAGCGGTGCTCCATCTCCTCGCGCCGCAGTTCGTGGGTGCGGTAGCTGCCCTGGGGCGTCACCCGCAGCACCCCGGCCTCGCGCAGCACCTTCAGGTGGTGCGACAGCGTGGACATGCTGACCGGCACGTCGAACTGCCCGCAGACGATGCCACCCGACCGAGCGAGTTCGGCCACGATCCGCAGTCGGACCGGGTCCGCGAGCGCACTCAGGACGGCGGTGAGGCGAAGGTCCTCCACGTCCGGGTGTTGTAGGGCGCGCACGGTTTCGCATAGTAGTCACCCTGGTCAAGTGGTCTATTACTCCACACTGAAGACATTGGTCGTGTCGAAGCTGTTAGGGTGATCACGTGACCTTGCCGGAGCCGGTGCGCGCGGAGCTGGACCGCGTGGCGCACGGGGCGCTGGTGGACTTCGCCGCGCTGGAGCAGGTGCGGCGGCGGTTCGACGAGGAGCAGGCCGAGGCGCTGTCGGGCTACCTGCGGGCGGCGCAGTCGGCGAACACCCTGCGCGCCTACCGCTCCGACTGGGTCGGCTGGGCGGCGTGGTGCCAGGCCGAGGGCCGGGTGGCGCTGCCCGCCGACCCGGTGGACGTGGCGGTGTACCTGGCGGTGGCGGCGGACGCGGCCAAGCCCGACGGCACGCCCGCGTTCGGCCCGTCGACGCTGGAGCGCAAGGCGGCGGCGATCGCGGCGGTGCACGCCGCGGGCGGTCTGCCCTCCCCCACCCGGTCGGACGTGGTGCGGTTGACGTTGCGCGGCATCCGCCGGACCCGACAGGCGCAGCCGCGGCGCAAGCGGCCGGTGCTGCTGGGCACGCTGGAGGCGTTGCTGGCCGAACGGCCGCCGCCGGGGTGGCCCACGGGCGTGGCCCGGCGGCGGGACGCGTTGCTGCTGCTGGTCGGGTTCGCGGGCGCGTTGCGGCGCAGCGAGCTGGCGGCGGTGGCGGTCGAGGACGTCGCGGTCGACGTGGACCCGCGCACGCACGAGCCGCTGCTGCTGGTGGAGCTGGGCGTCACCAAGACGGATCAGACCGGCGCGCACCGGCAGCGGGTCGTGCTGCCCCGCGGCGCGCGGCGGCCGACGTGCCCGGTGTGCGCGTTCGCCGACTGGGTGGACGTGCTGGCCGCGCCGGACCCGAGGGCGTTGTTGGAGCACGAGGGCGAGCCGTCGCCGACGCACCGCTGCCACGGCTACGTGCCGGGCGTGGTGCGCGGCCCGCTGTTCCCGTCGGTGAGCAGGCACGGCCGGCTGGGCGCGCGGTCGATGTCGGACCGGGCGGTGTCGGACGTGGTGAAGCGGTACGCGGCGCGGGCCGGGCTGGACCCGGCGCTGTTCGGCGGGCACTCGCTGCGGGCGGGGTTCGCGACGCAGGCGGCGCTGGGCGGGGCGAGCGACCGGGAGATCATGCGGCAGGGCCGGTGGACGAACCCGCGCACGGTGCACCGCTACATCCGCACGGCCAACCCGTTGGAGGACAACGCGGTCACCCGCCTCGGGCTGTGACCAAGGGCGCACGCCGGGTTGTTAACTTCTCACAGGTCCGGTTCGATCGGCGCGGGCCGAACGGTCCAGCCGGTTGCGTCGCCCGACCGCTTGCGCGGTTTGTTTCCGCCGTGTTTCCACGGGCGTTGATCTGCGGTTATGGCGGGCGCGCGGCGCCGGGTCGCCGCCGCTGACCTGCGCGACCACCCCGACGCCGCCCGGACGACGGGCCGTAGCGGGGCGTTCACCGGGGCGTCGTCGCCAATACGATCGATCCCACGCGGCCGCCCGCCCCGGCCAGGCACGCCGTGGCCCCCGGACTACCCTGCACTGTCCGGGGGCCACGCGGTCGCCGGTCAGGCCCCGGTCGTGCCGCCCACGACGGCGTCGGAGGACGGCGGGTCGTCGGTCTTCTCCGGCGGGGGCACGAGGCCGAGCAGGTCGCCGCCGTTGTCGTTGACGCGGTGCACGAACGGCCGGGTCTCGGTGTACTGGACGACGGACACGGACGCGGGGTCCACCACGATCCGCTGGAACCCGTCCAGGTGAACGCCGAGGGCGTCGGCGAGGACGGCCTTGATCACGTCGCCGTGGCTGCACGCCAGCCACACCGCGCGGGGTCCGTGCTCGGCGGTGATCCGCGCGTCGTGCGCCCGGATCGCGGCCACCGCCCGGGACTGCACGGCGGCCAGGCCCTCGCCGCCGGGGAACACCGCGGCGGACGGGTGCTGCTGCACGACCGACCACAGGGGTTCGGACAGCAGCTCCTTGATCTCGCGCCCGGTCCACTCGCCGTAGTCGACCTCGGCGAGGTCGTCCTCGACGACGGGGTCGAGGCCGCGGTCGGCGAGCAGCGGCGCGAGGGTGTGCCGGCAGCGTTCCAGCGGCGAGGTGACCACGGCGGCGAGCGGCACGCCCGCGAGCCGCGCCACCAGCGCGGCGGCCTGCTCCTCGCCCCGGTCGGACAGGCGCACGCCGGGTCGGCGGCCCGCGAGGACGCCCGCTCCGTTGGCGGTGGAGCGGGCGTGTCGCAGCAAGATCACGGTAGCCACGGGGCCAACCCTATGTCGCGTTGATGAGCCCCATCGACAGCAGCCCCATCAGGACGATGCCCAGCAGCAGCCGGTACCACACGAACACCGAGTAGCTGTGCTTGGAGACGTACCGCAGCAGCCACGCGATCGTGGCGTAGCCGACCGCGAACGACACGATCGTGGCGACGATCATCTGGGGCACGGAGGCGGCGTTGGGCTCGGCGCGGTCGAGGACGTCGGGGATGCTGAAGATGCCCGCGCCGAACACGGCGGGCAGGGCCAGCAGGAACGAGTAGCGGGCGGCGGCGGGCCGGTTCAGGCCGAGGAACAGGCCCGCGGTGAGGGTGCCGCCGGAGCGGGACACGCCGGGGATCAGCGCGAGCGCCTGGGCCAGGCCCATGCCGACCGCGTCCCGGAGCTGGAGCTTGTCGCGCACGTGCTGGGCGAACTGGTCGGCCAGGCCGAGCAGCAGGCCGAACACCACCAGCACGGTGGCGGTGATCCACAGGTTGCGCAGCGACGAGCGGATCTCGTCCTTGAACAGGTAGCCGAGCACGCTGATCGGGATCGACCCGATGATCACGTACCAGGCCATCCGGTAGTCCTCGGAGGCGCGGGCGGCCTTGCTGAACAGGCCCTTGAACCAGGCCGCGATGAAGTTGCCGATGTCCTTGGCGAAGTAGATCAGCACCGCGACCTCGGTGCCGAGCTGGATGACCGCGGTGAACGACGCGCCCGCGTCGTTGCCGAAGAACAGGGTGGAGACGATCCTGATGTGACCCGACGAGGAAATGGGCAGGAATTCCGTGAGTCCCTGGACGAGTCCGAGGACGATGGCCTGCAACCAGCTCAACTACCCACTCCTGCCAGATCCAGAGCTTCGGTCGCCGTCCGTAGCGCGGCGATCCCCTGCTCGAGATCTTGCAGCATGGGCGAAAGGGTGAGCGTGGTGACCCCCGCTTCGGCGTAGGCGCGCATCCGGTCGGCGATGCGCTCGCGGCTGCCGAGCAGGGAGGTGCCGTCGAGGAACTCGACGGGCAGCGCGGCCATCGCGCCGTCGTAGTCGCGGGCGAGGTAGCGGTCCTGGACCTCGGCGGCCTCGGCGGCGAAGCCCATGCGGACGGCGTTGTCGTTGTAGAAGTTCTTCTGCCGGCTGCCCATGCCGCCGACGTAGAGCGCGGCGTAGGGGCGGACGCGGTCGGCGCACGCGCGCCAGTCCTCGCCGACGACCAGGGGCACGGTGGCGGCGACGTCGAACCCGTCGAGCGTCCGGCCGGCCTTGTCGCGGCCCGCCCGCAGGGAGGCCATGACGTCGCCGGAGTGCTCGGGCGACAGGAACAGCGCGAGCCAGCCGTCGGCGATCTCGCCGGCCAGCTCGACGTTCTTCGGGCCGACGGCGGCGAGGTAGACGGGGATGTGCTCGCGCACGGGGTGCACGGTGAGGGTGAGGGCCTTGCCGGGGCCGTCGGGCAGCGGCAGCGTGTAGTGCTCGCCGTCGTAGCGCAGCCGCTCGCGGCGCAGGGCGGCGCGGACGATGTCGACGTACTCGCGGGTGCGGCCCAGCGGCTTGTCGAACCGCACGCCGTGCCAGCCCTCCGACACCTGCGGCCCGGACACGCCCAGGCCGAGGCGGAACCGGCCGCCGGACAGCGAGTCGAGCGTGGCGGCCGTCATCGCGGTCATCGCCGGGGTCCGGGCGGGGATCTGCAGGATCGCGCTGCCGACGTCGACGCGTTCGGTCTGCGCGGCCACCCACGCCAGCACGGTCGGCGCGTCCGAGCCGTACGCCTCGGCGGCCCACACCACCGAGTAGCCCAGTCGGTCGGCTTCCCTGGCCAGTTCGAGGTTCGCGGCGTCGTTGCCCGCGCCCCAGTACCCGAGGTTCAGTCCCAGTCGCACGAGCGGTCACCCTACCGGTCGGTAACCTGGTTGGCCAGGCGGGGCGTGCCCGGATCGTGACGCGGTCGGCGCTGGACGGGCGCGTGGCACGACCCGCCGGAAAGTCGATCACCCCTTAGGCTCCCCGACGTGGAACAGCGATACCTCGGGCGCAGCGGACTGCGGGTGTCCCGGATGGCCCTGGGCACGATGACCTGGGGCCGGGACACCGACGCGGACGAGGCGGCCACCCAGCTGCTGGCCTTCGCCGAGGCGGGCGGCACGCTGGTGGACACCGCCGACGTCTACGTGGAGGGCGAGAGCGAGCGGATCCTGGGCGGCCTGCTGGGCGAGGTCGTGCCGCGCGACGAGCTGGTGATCGCGACGAAGGCCGTGGCGCGGCGCAACGACGGCCCGTTCGGGGGCGGCGCGTCGCGCGGCGCGCTGCTGCACGCGCTGGACGGGTCGCTGCGGCGGCTGGGCGTGGAGCACATCGACCTGTGGCAGCTGCACGCGTGGGACGCGAACGTGCCGCTGGAGGAGACGCTGTCGGCGCTGGACGCGGCGGTGTCGTCGGGCCGGGTCCGCTACGCGGGGGTGTCGAACTACTCGGGGTGGCAGCTGGGCACGGCGGCGGCGCTGCCGGGGCACACGCCGCTGGTGTCCACGCAGGTGGAGTACTCGCTGCTGGAGCGGGGCGTGGAGCGGGAGGTGGTGCCGGCGGCGCGGCACCACGGGATCGGGCTGCTGCCGTGGGCGCCGTTGGGGCGCGGTGTGCTGACCGGCAAGTACCGCAACGGCACGCCGTCGGACTCGCGGGGCGCGTCGGCGCACTTCGCGGGGTACGTGGAGCAGCACCGCACGGAGCGGGCGGCGCGGATCGTGCAGGCGGTGGCGACGGCGGCGGACGGGTTGGGCACGAGCGCGCTGTGCGTGGCGCTGGCGTGGGTGCGCGACCGGCCGGGCGTGGTGGCGCCGGTGGTGGGCGCGCGGGACACGGCCCAGCTGTTGGGGTCGCTGGCGGCGGAGGAGCTGACGTTGCCGCCGGCGATCCGGGCGGCGCTGGACGACGTGAGCGCGATCGAGTTCGGTTACCCCGAGCGACCCCTCGGGTGATTCCGTTACTTCTTTCGTGAATGTCCGGTTAGACCGGAATCGTCATGATCGTCGCATTATGTGACTGATCGTGTGAGTTGCGTGACTTGTTCCGCCGGCAATGCCCCGATCGGGTCTAGGTTCCGTGCGTGCGTGAATCAAGTGGTGAGCCGGCCGCTGTGACGCGGCGTCGGCTGTTCGGCATCACGGCGGGGACCGCGGCGACGCTCGCGGTCACCGGGGCGCCCGCGGCGGCGCAGGGGGCAGGGACGCCGGCCCGGCGCTCCCCGGAGGGCGCGACCGAGTTGGACGCGGAAGGCGCGTGGCGCAAGCTCGCGGAGGGCAACCGCCGGTTCGTCACCGGCCGGCAGGTCCACCCGCACGAGTCGCTGCGGTGGCGGGAGTCGCTCGTGCAGGGCCAGCACCCGTTCGCGGTGGTGCTGGGCTGCGCGGACTCGCGGGTTCCGCCGGAGCTGGTGTTCGACCACGGCCTGGGGGACCTGTTCACGATCCGCTCGGCGGGCGAGGTGCTCGACACCAGCGTGCTGGGCAGCGTCGAGTACGCGGTCGAGCACCTGGCGGTGCCGCTGGTGGTCGTGCTCGGGCACGCCAAGTGCGGCGCGGTCTCGGCGGCCGTGGACGTGGTGCGCGGCCGGACCCAGGTCTACGGCGACGTGAGCGCGCTGGTGCGGTCGATCGAGCCGGCGGTGCTGGCCACCCCGGCCGACGCCGACGACGCCCGGTTCCTGGCCGCGGCGGTGAACAACCAGGCCAAGCGGGTCGCCGCGCTCGCGGTGGAGCGGTCGGTGACGCTGCGCACCGCGGTGCAGCACCACGGCGTCAAGGTGATCGCGGCCAGTTACCAGCTCGACACGGGCGAGGTCACCCGGCTGACGTAGGACCGCGCGGGCTCCGGAGGGTCTCGTCGACGAGCCGGAACCAGTCCCGCACGCCCCCGAGCTGGGCCTCCAGCCAGGTGGCGACGTCACCCGCGAGGTCGAGCGCGCGGGGCGTGCGGACGCGGCCGGCCAGGTGCTCGACCAGGGTCTGGATGCGCCGCACCGGCGGCGGGTGGTTGCCCGCGAACGGGACGGCCAGGCCCAGCTCGTCGGCGAGCCGGTCGGTGACCTCGTGCAGGAACAGCACCAGCAGCACCGCGCCGACCAGGCACGGCTCGTGCGCCTCCAGCTCGCGCGGCGGCAGGTCGTCCAGGGTGTGCAGCATGATCAGGGCGGCGACCCGGTCGGCCTCGTGCTCGCGGGCCCAGCCGAAGGACTGCGCGTCCAGCGCGCCGACGGGGGTGGCGGGCTCGGTGCGGCGGCGGGCGTGCGGGAGGTGCCCGGCCAGCACGTGCGCGACCTCGTGCGACAGCACGAACTGCGTGGCGCGCCGCGCCATCAGCGAGACCAGCGCGGCGCGCTGCCCGGACAGCTCGGGCAGCCGCCGCGCCGGGACCGCGCCGCGACCGTACAGGTGGGCGTTGAGGGCCTCGGCCAGCGCGTAGGACGCCTGGTCGGCGTCCAGCAGCGGCGGCGCGCCGTAGTTCGGCAGCGCCCCGGTCATGATCTTCAGCACGGTGTCGAGCAGGTCCAGCAGCGACGTGTCGACCAGCACCAGGACGCCGCTGCCCGGCACCGGGACGCTGATCCCGTCGAGGGCGCCGGTGGGGAACACGCCGGCCAGCACCGGCACGGCCGGTTCGCGGCCCGCGGCGCGGGCCAGGTGCAGCACCTCGGGCTGCACGGCGTCGAGGGTGCGCTGCTGCTCGTGCAGGTGCCCGGCCCGGTACGGCGGGCGGTGGACCCGCACCCCGGCCAACCGGGCGAGCCGCTCGCCCGGCGGTTCGGCGGCCACCTGCGTCCAGGTGTGGTAGCGGTCGGCGGGGTCGGCCCGCGCGGGCGGGGCGAGGTGGTCGGCCACCCGCCGGTCCCGCAGCAGCTGCACGTGCCGGGCGCGCAGTTCGTCGACGGTCATCGCGACACCTCCCCGTTCACCTGGGATAGTCGCCGGGAGGGCGTCGGGTGTACGGCCGGGGCGCGACTATCACCTTCCCAGACCAACGACAACACCCGCCCCCTGCGTGACGATGGTGCCCCGGTGATGGATGCTGGGAGGGCTGAACGGGGTCGATCGGGAGGTCCGACGTTGCGCCGACTGGCGGCGGTAGTGCTCACCGGGGTCGCCCTGGTCTCGGGTTGTGCGACCGAGGAGAACCCGGCCGACCCGCTGCAACTGGCCGCGACGCTGGAGCCGGCCCGGCCCGCGTCCGCGCCCCCGCAGACCGCCGTGCCGCAGGGCCGCGTGCTGCCGCTGGGGCGGGCGACGGCGGTGGCGGTGGCGGGCGACCGGGTGGCGGTCGCGGTGGCCGACCCGCCGTCGGTGGCCCTGTACCCGCCGGACCTGTCCGGCGAGCCGCTGGTGGTGCCGCTGCCGGGCCCGGCGGAGCGCCTGGTGGCCGAGGGCGGCGCGGTGGAGGCCGTGGTGCCCGCCGGCGAGGTGGTGACGGTGCGGCCCGACGGGACGACGTCGCGCCGCGCCGTGGAGGGCGCGCCGGTGGACGTGGCGCGGGTCGGCGGGCGGACCCTGGTGGCGCAGCGCGACCTGCGGCAGGTGTCGGTCGACGGGCACGTGGTGCGCGGCATCTCCAGCCCGGACCGGCTGGTGGCGGTGGGCGACGCGGCGGTGGTGCTGGACCGGCCGCGCAGCGCGGTGTTCGACCTGGACCCGGCGGCCGAGGGCCCCGGGGCCGGGCTGCGGGCGGGCGAGGGCGCGACGAACGCGGTGGCCGACCGGTTCGGCCGGGTGCTGGTGGTGGACACGCGCGGCGGCGAGCTGATGGCGTTCTCCACCGGCCCGTTGATCATGCGGTTGCGCTACCCGGTGCCCGGCGGTCCGTACGGGATGGCCTACGACGAGGCGCGTGACCTGGTGTGGATCACGCTGACCGAGCGCAACGAGGTGGTGGCGTTCGACGTGGCCGGCGCGGAGCCGGTGGAGCGGCACCGGTACGCCACGGTCCGCCAGCCGGACTCGGTGGCGGTCGATCCAGGCAGCGGGCGCGTGTACGTCGCGTCCGGGGACGGCGCAGGGATGCAGGTGATCGGATGATGGCGGGCGAAGGGGTGGTCGACGGGGACTGGGAGTACCGGCCGCTGCGGCTGCCGGCCGGTGTCTCCCGTCGCACGGCGACGACGCAGCTGGCGATCCACGCGGAGTTCGCCGGGTGGGAGCTGTCGCGGACGTTGCTGTTCGGCGACGGGTCGCGCAAGGTGTGGCTGCGCCGCAAGCGGACGGCCGCCGTGATGCCGGGTGTGATCACCTAGACCGGGTCGCGCGGGGGGCGCGGACGTCACCGCCGGGGCGGTGGCGGCGGGTCCGCCCGGCCTGGGAACCGGTCGTCCCGCCGGCCTGGGGGAACCACCACACCTGTGGTACCACAGGTGTGGTGAAGCGGGCTTCACCTGCGGCTTCCCGGACCTCACTCCCCTTCAGGCGACTCTCGTCGCCGCCGATCGCGGGCTCACCGTGCCACGCCGACGTGCCACCGGCCAGGGCTGGACCCCGAGGTGGACAAGCCTGAGAACCCGCCGCGCGCGACGGCACAGGTCCGCACCGCCCGTGGGGCACCGCGTGCCCGGGAACGGCGTCCCCGCCGCGGCGGCAACCGCGACACCGTGGTCCGGGATGGCCGCTCCCGGAAGGGCAGGGTCGGGC
>NZ_JBHYXZ010000097.1:0-33869 GCF_042752395.1 Actinosynnema sp. NPDC059335
AGGGCGTGACGCGGACCCCGACCCGGCAGGTGCGGTGACGGGCGTGGTCGGGCTCAGAGGCTGATGCCGCGCTCGCCCAGCCAGCCGATCGGGTCGATCTTCTGCGAGCCGTTGATCCACACCTCGAAGTGCAGGTGCGGACCGGTCGACTGACCGCGGTTGCCCATGGTCGCGATCTGCTCGCCCGCGCGGACGTGCTGGCCCGCGGTCACGAGCGTCTCGTTGACGTGGCCGTAGATCGTGATCGTGCCGTCGTTGTGCTGCACGCGCACCCAGAGGCCGAAGCCGGACGCCGGGCCCGCCTCGACGACCACGCCGTCCATCGCGGACAGGATCGGGGTGCCGATGGCGTTGGCGATGTCCACGCCGTAGTGCGTCGTGCCCCACCGGGCCCCGAAGCCGGACGTGAACGTGCCCTGGGCGGGCTTCACGACCGCCGGGCGCTTGGCGGCCTCCTCGGCGGCCCGGGCGGCCTCCTCGGCGGCCTTGGCCGCGGCGGCGCGGGCCTGCTCCTCGGCGACGCGTGCCTTCTCCGCGTCCTCGGCTTCCTTCTGCCGCTTCAGCTCGGCCTGCCGCGCCTGGTAGCCGTCGGACGCGTGCCGGATCGCCTGGTCGACGTGCTGCCGGGCGAACAGCCCCTCCGACCGCATCAGCTTCGCCGCCTCGAACGCGGGCTGGACGGCGTGGACGGTGCGGACCTCGGCCTTCTGGGGCGCGGAGGTGTGGACCAACGCCGCCGCCAGGTCGGGGCCCGCGGCGAGCGGGAGGAACTTGGTCTCGCCGCCGTCGAAGCCGCCGGCGGCGCCGACGCCGCCCGCCAGTGCTCCGGCCGCGACCACGACGGCCGCGACGCGACCGCCCACGGGTTTCCTGTCGCACACCGCTCGGTGCGAGCGGCGGGGGCCGGTCGGGGGGTGGGGCGCGACGAACGCGCGTCGCCCGCCGGCTTTCGAGTGCCGTGCCAAGGTAGTGCCTTCCTGCATCGGGGAGCACGGCCCGGTCACAGGGACACCTGGCGGGGGATCCAGGCTGGCGGCGCTTTCGGGGAGCGACCGCCGTGTCCCTATGGTGACCGAACCGTGACATGCGGCCGGGACCGTAACCCGATGTAACAGGAGAGGGCAAGTCCTAACACAAGCGCTGCGACTTTTTGGTGAGATAACCCACTGATCGTCACACTGCGTGTTCGGATACCCGTAAGTTCCGTATCAGTCCGTTATAAAACCCCAGGTCAGAAGGCAGATTGGTCGTGACGTAACCCGTGACGAAGGTCGACTAGCGGTAGCGCGGGTCGACCGGCGGGAGATCCACCTGCGGCTTGCCCTCGTGGATCACCCGCATGGCGTTGAACCAGGTCGGCGCAGCCACCTGACCACCGTAAACACCGCCGGCGTCGTTCGTGCCGCACAGCCTCGGCGGGGTGCCGTTGCAGATCACCTGCGGCGCCACCCCATCGGTGAACGTCATGACCGCGCCGGCGAACTGCGGCGTGGCGCCGATGAACGCCACGGACCAGTGGTTCTCGGTGGTGCCGGTCTTGCCGATCATCGGCCGGGTCCAGCCGGTCGCCGCGCCCGCGGCGGTGCCGCCCGGCTTGGTGTCGTGGCTCATCGCGGTCGCCAGCGCGTTCGCCACCTCGGGGGCGACCGCCTGGTCGCACGGGATCTCCTTCAGCGGGACCGGCCGGCCGTTGCGGTCCACGATCTTCTCGACCGGCGTGGGCGGGCACCACTTGCCGCCGCTGACGATCGTCGCGGCGACGTTCGACAGCTCCAGCACGCTGGTCGGGCCGGCGCCCAGGGTGAACGAGCCGCTGTTGTCCCGCTTGTAGGTGTCGCCCTGCGACGGGCCGTTGGAGCCGTCCGCCTTGAGCGGGTCGCCCGCGTTGTTCACGCCCTGCATCGACTCCCGCAGGCCGAGCCGGTACGCCATGTCGACCACGTTGTTCAGGCCGGCCTTCTCCTGCAGGATGATGAACCCCGTGTTCGGCGACTGGGCCAGCGCCTCGGTCAAGGTCATCTTTTCCTTGTACTCGCCCGCGTTCTTGACCGTGTAGGGCTTGTTGCCGTCCTTGTAGACCCTGGACGTGTAGAGCTTCGGCACGTCGATCTGCTTGTCGATGCCGGTGACGTGCTGCTCCAGCGCGGACGCGGCGGTGAACACCTTGTAGATCGAGCCCGCGCCGAACCTGGTCACCTCGGCCGGGATCGAGTAGGCGCTCTGCCCGGCGTCGGCGTTGTTGCCGAAGTCGCGGTTGGCGGCCAGCGCCCGCACCCGGTGCTTGTCCGTGCCCGGCTCGACCACCGCCATGGCGTTCGCGACGCCCGGCTGGGTCTTCGGCACCTGGCCCTCGGCGGCGTCCTTGGCCGCGCGGGTGGCGACCGGGTCCATCGTGGTGGTGATCGTGTAGCCGCCGCGCTTCAGCTCCTCGACCGACAGGCCCGCCTTGTCCAGGTAGTCGATCAGGTAGCGGCAGAAGAAGCCGTAGACCGGGCCGTCGCCCGCGCCGACGCACCCGTTGGGCAGCAGCTTCAGGTCGGGCACCACGCCGATGTCGGCGGCCTTGTACTCGTTGGCCTGCTCCTCGGCGACCTTCGGGTCGGGGCCGAACGCGCCGTTGTCGCGCATCCGGTCGATCACGGTGTTGCGGCGCTTGATCGCGGCGTCCACGTCGGAGCCCGGGTTCAGCCTGCTCGGCTCGTTGACCAGGCCCGCGAGCATCGCGGCCTGCGGCACGGTCAGCTTGTCCGGGGTGGTGTCGAAGTAGGTGCGGGCCGCCGCGCCGACGCCGAACGCGCCGTTGCCGAACGGGACGACGTTGAGGTAGGCGGTGAGGATCTCGTCCTTGCTCATCCGCTGCTCGAGCTGGGTGGCGATGCGGGCCTCGCTGATCTTGCGGCCCAGCGTCACCTCCGTCGCCTTCTCGTACGCCTCCTCGGAGCCCTTGCCGACGACGAACGCGAGGTAGTTCTTCACGTACTGCTGGGTCAGCGTGGACGCGCCCTGGGTGGTCTCGCCGTCGACGCCCGCCTTGGCGGCGGCGCGGGCGATGCCCTGCCAGTCGACGCCCTTGTGCTCGAAGAACCGCTTGTCCTCGACCGCGATGATCGCGGCCTTCATCGTGTCCGCGATGCCCTCGGACGGCACCGGGATCCGGTACTGGTCGTAGACGTAGGCGATCGGCTGGCCGTGCATGTCCAGCACGGTGGTCACGAGCGGCAGCTCGGCCTTGGTCAGCTCACCGGAGGTCTGGTCGACCGTGTCCGCCGCCCGGTTGGACGCCAGGCCGAGCCCGCCGACGACCGGGAACAGCACCGCCGCGACGAGCACGCCCGCCATCAGGCACAACCCCACCAACTTGACCAGACCTGTCGCGCGCGCGGCGAACACGAACCAGCAACCCCTTCCAACAACCCCTCGGGAACCCCCACTGACTAAGTCGCGCGAAGACCCCCGCAGGTTGCTCCGCGGCGGGCGGGAGTTCACCGGGTGATCTTCGACGACGGTTGTCGAAGTTACTCCTGCCCGCTCGAACCCGTGGTCAAACCCCACTGGGCCGGACGGCGGCACCCCGCCAGGCACGAGAGGGTGATCGACCTCACCTCCGGGCGGCCGTGCGGCGGGCCCTGGCGGAGGCTCCGGTCGGGTTCTTCGACGGGTCCATGATCGAACAGGTGTTCCCCCGCCGGCAAGATCACGATCGGGTGATCCCGCCGACGCCCACGGCGTGTCGACCACGTCCGCGCCGATCAGGTCCGCTGCGAGCGCGTCCGGGCCGGCCGTGTCCGTCGCGGGCACGTCGGGGCCGATCGGGGTTCGGCGGTGCCGAACGCGGCCCCCGAGCGGTCAGCTCGACGCGCGCAGCCGGATCGTCGCGCTGGCCCGGCGGACCTCCACCCCCGTGTGGCTCGGCACCACGTCCTCCAGGAACCCGTACTCCTTCAGCTCCTCGTCCGGCCGCCGCGACACGGTCCGCCACCAGGTGGCGATGTCGGCCCACCCCGGCGCCGACAGCGACCCGCCGAAGTGCTGCACGGACAGCGCGGCGCACAGGTTCGCGAACCGCACCCGGTGCGCCAGCGGCCACCCGGCCAGCGTGCCGAGCACGAACCCGGCCCCGAACACGTCACCCGCGCCGGTCGAGTCCAGCGGCGCGACGTTCAGCCCCGGCACGTCCACCATCTCGCCGGTCGCCGAGTCGACCGCCACCGCTCCCCCGCCACCGCGCGTCACCACCACCACGGGCACGTGCTCCGCCAACGCGATCGCAGCGCGCTCCGGCGTGTCCGACCGCGTGTACCGCTGGGCCTCCGCGTGGTTGGGCAGGAACGCGTCGTAGTGCTCCAGCCGCCGCACCAGCTCGGGCGCCCACGCCTCGGTGCGGTCCCACCCGATGTCGGCGAACAGCAGCGCGCCCTGCCGCTTGGCCTTCATCACCCAGCCCTCGTCGTCCGCGCCCACGTGCACGAAGCACGCCCGCGTCCGCGGCGGCGGGTCGAGCAGCTCGTCGGCGGACACCGGCGACCGGTGCCCGTGCGTCACCATGGACCGGTCCTGGTCCATCGCCATGGACACGGTCACCGGCGAGTGCCAGCCGTAGAACCGGCGGCAGTAGCTGAGGTCGACGCCTTCCTGCTCGGCCAGGATCTCCCAGCAGAAGTCGCCGTAGGCGTCCTCGCCGAACGCGGCGGACAGCGCGGTCCGGAGCTGGAGCCTGCTCAGCGCCACGGCGAGGTTCGCGATGCCGCCGGGGCACGAGCCGAGCCCTTCCGCCCACACCTCGGTGCCGGGGGCGGGCGGCCGGTTCAGGCCGGTGAAGATGATGTCGAGGAAGACCGTCCCGGACAGCAGCACGTCGAACTCCGGCGGCGGACCCGCACCGGCCGAGGGGTCCGACGGCGGCGCGGGCGGAGGCGTGGCGGCCATGGACCCACCATGCCAGGACCGGTCAGCCGTCAACAGCCGCGAACATCTCGCGCATACGGGCCAGCGCACGGTGCTGCGCGACGCGGACCGCGCCCGCGGTCGAGCCCACCGCGGCCGCCGTCTCCTCCGCCGACAGCCCCACGGCGACCCGGAGCACCAGGATCTCCCGCTGCCGCTCGGGCAGCCGCTGGAGCAGCTCGGTGACGTGGCCGATCATCTCGCCGGTCATCGCGCGCTGCTCCGGCCCGTCCTCCAGGGTCGGCGCGTCCGGCAGCTCGGGCACGACCTCGGCCCGGCTGCGCACCGCCCGTCTTCGCGCGTCGGCGACCTTGTGCGCGGCGATCCCGTACACGAACGCGAGGAACGACCCGGGCTCGTAGCTGTACCGGCCGAGCGCCGCCACCACGGCCAGGCACACCTCCTGGGCGATGTCCTCGGCGGAGACGAGCGTGCGCTCCCTGGACCCGACGCGCGCCCGGCAGTAGCGCAGCACCAGTGGCTGGATGCGCGCCAGGAGTTGGCCGACGGCGCGCGGGTCGCCCAGCAGCGCCTCGTCGACCAGTTCGGACAGCTCGGCCTCGGCCAACCACCGGGCGGTCCCCCGGGACGGGCCGTCGCCCACCACCAGCCTGACCTCCGGGCGGCCGGGCACGTCCACGACGTCGCGAACCGCGCCGACCCCCACCTCGACGTCGGCCCGCACGGATGCGTGCTGCACCATCCGGCGACCTCCTCACGCTCGTCCTGCCTCCGGCCCATCCCGGCTCACTGAAGAGGAGCGGGCAGACGTGCTCCTGATACGAAGCTGACCACGATCCGACTCCCTGTGACCCCCACAGCACTCGCCCGTGACGACGGATAAGCCGAACGGCGGAACGACAGGGCGGCGTTGCCACACCACGACGAGTCTTGCGGCACCCGACCGGGCGTACTTCTCGACCGGATCGGAGTAGCGGCGGAACCCGCCACCGCCGGCGGGCCGGGTCCCGCGGCCCCGTCAGAATGGCCGCGCAACGCGTGGAGCGGATGGGCTGAGGAGCACCGTGATGGAACAGCTGGGCGTGCGGACCGACCGGGGCGACTTCGACGCGATCGCGGCGGGTCCCGAGGACGGCAGGCCGGTGGTGCTGCTGCACGGCTTCCCCGAGGCCGCCGTGGAGTGGGAGCACCAGGTGGCGGTGCTCGGCCGCGAGGGGTTCCGGGCGGTGGCGTTCGACCAGCGCGGCTACTCCCCCGGCGCGCGGCCGGAGCGCGCCGCCGACTACGGCGTGGAGGAGCTGGTCGGCGACGTGCTCGCGGTGGCGGACCACTTCGGCTGGTCGTCGTTCGACCTGGTGGGCCACGACTGGGGCGGCGCGGTGGCGTGGTGGACCGCGGCGGAGCACCCCGACCGGGTGCGCCGGCTCGCGGTCGTCTCGACGCCGCACCCCGGCGCGTTCGCCGAGGCCCTGCGCACCGACGAGGACCAGCACCTGCGGTCGGGCTACATGACCGAGTGGCGCAACAGCGGCACGGAGAAGCGCATGCTGGCCGACGACGCCGCGGCGTTGCGGCGGATGTTCGAGTGGCGGGTGCCGCCGAGCCGGGTGGACGAGTACGTGCGGCGGCTGTCCGAGCCGGGCGCGCTGACCGCCGCGCTCAACTGGTACCGGGCGGGGCGGCCGGGCGGCAGGGCGGGGAAGGTGTCCGTGCCGACGCTGTACGTGTGGAGCACGGAGGACGTGGCGTTCGGCTCCACGGCCGCGTTGGCCACCGGCGACTGGGTCACCGGCCCCTACCGGTTCGAGATGCTGGAGGACGTGTCGCACTGGGTGCCGGAGGAGGCCCCGGAGGCGCTCACGGCGCTGCTCCTCGAGCACCTCTCGTCTTGATTGAACCGATGCCGCGCCGCCGCACGTGTTCTCCCGTATGACGGAGTTGACCTACTCGGAGCGCCGGGTCGCGACGCTCGCCGCCGCCGGCCACGGCAACCGGGCGATCGCGCTGCGGCTGCACATCACCGTGAGCACCGTGGAGCAGCACCTGACCAGGGTCTACCGCAAGCTGGCCGTGGCGAACCGGGAGGAGCTGAAGGGGCACAGCGCCCTAGTGTGAGCCCATGCGGGTCGCGGGGTTGCTGCTGGCCGCGGGCGCCGGGCGGCGGTTCGGCGGTCCCAAGGCGCTGGTGTCGCACGGCGACGGGCTGTGGGTGGACCGGGCCGCGGCGGTGCTGCGCGACGCCGGGTGCTCGCCGGTCGTCGTGGTGCTCGGCGCCGCGGCGTCGTCGGTGCGCGCCCGGGCGACCCTGGACGGCTGCGTGGTCGTGGACAACCCCGACTGGGCCACCGGCATGGGGTCGTCGCTGCGCACCGGGCTGGACGCGTTGACCGGCGCGGACGTGGCGGCGGTCGTCGTGCTGCCGGTGGACACGCCGGGCGTCACCGCGGCGGCCGTGGAGCGCTTCCGCGCGCTGGCGTCGCCCGCGGCGCTGGCGCGCGCCTCGTACGACGGCGCGCCCGGCCACCCCGTGCTGATCGGGGTCGGGCACTGGGCGGGGGTGTCCGCGGCGGCGGTCGGCGACGCCGGCGCCCGGGACTACCTGCGCGCCCACCACGCGCTCGACGTGCCGTGCGACGACGTGGCGGACGGGCGCGATGTCGACCACCCCCGCGATCTCCCCCCGTGAGCCGAGCGCGCTGTGCCAGGGTTCGGGGCATGGGGTTGCTGCGGGGTGGGTTGCTCGCGTTGGCGGTGTCCGGCGCGGTGGCGTGTGGCGCACCGGCCGTCGACCAGGGGGCCGTGCCGCCCTCGACGTCGGGCGCCGGGTGCGCGGTCCGGTACGAGGTGGCGGACGCGCTCGCCCCGGTCGGGCCGAGTTCGGCGTACGCCGAGATCCACGTGGCCCCCCTCGACCCGGCGGAGCAGGAACGGCGACGGCGGCAGCGCCTGCCGCTGTCGCCGCGCGACCACGGGTCCGCCGTCGAGGCGGCCGGGCGGGTGCGGCCCGCGCTGGAGCGGCTGTGCGCCGCGGGCGACTTCGGCGCGACCGCGACCGCCGAGGCGTTCACCGCGGCCGGCTACCCGGCCAACGACGTGTACGTGCAGCCGTTCCCGGACTCGGCCGGCGTCGGCTACAGCCTGCACCTGGGCGAGCGGGCGTGCGTGACGGGGCACGTCCGGCCGGGCGAGCTGCTGGTCGCCGTGGACGGGGCCCGACGCGACGGCACGTGCGCCGAGGCGTCGGGCTGACCGTCACGCCGTGGTGGGGCGCTGCTCCTCGGCGTCGGGCTGCACCACGGGCAGCGGACCGGAGATGACGCGGGGCAGCGGCACGTCCAGCGGCGGCTCGGTGTCCGGCGTCCAGCGATCGCGGCCGTCGACCTGGCCGCCCAGCAGGGCGCTCGCCTCCGCCGTCGCCTGCTGCACGATCTCGCGGGCGCGCTGCTCGGCCTCGGCCAGCCTGCGCTGGGTCTCCTGCTCGGTCTCGTCCAGCAGCACGGCCTGCTGCCGCGCCACCTCCTCGGCCCGCTTGAGCATCTGCTCGCTGCGCTCCCGCGCGTCGGTCTCGAACGCGTCGGCCTTCTGCCGGGCCACGTGCATCAGGTAGCGGATGCAGCCGGACACCGCGTTGTCCTTCGAGTAGCCGGCGTGCAGGACCCGGTACTCGGCCAGCTCGCTGCGCGCGTCCTCCAACTCCCGCACCAGGTCCTCGACGGTGGCCACGGCGCCGTCCCGGTCCGTCCGGAGCACCTCCAGCTCCTCGCGCAGGCGCTCGACCTCCTGCCGCGCGCGGATCAGCGCCCCGTCCACCTCCCGCCGGTCGTAGCCGCGCCACCGCACGGGGAACGTCGTGCCTCGGGACTTGTCGATGTGCATGGCTGCCGCCGTTCCGGACGACTCAGCCCCGGGCCAGCGCCACGAGGTCGTCCATGGTGCCGTTGAACAGGTTGTGGTCGATCGGGGTGGAGGTGTACTGCCAGATGGCCTGCGCCGCCCAGGCGTGCGGCAGCGGGCCGACGGCGTCGGCGTAGCGGGCCACCCACAGCGGGTTGGTGCCCGAGAGGTCGGCGGTGCGGCCGGTGCACAGGTCCCACCACGAGGTGGACGTGTAGATCATCGGCGGTCGCCCGGTGCGGGCCAGGTAGGTGTCGCTGAACTGGCGGATCCACGCCACCATCGCCTCCGGCGTGAGCCCGTAGCACTTGTCGTCGCCGTACGGGTTGTACTCGACGTCGAGCGCGCCGGGCAGCGTGCGGGCGTCGGCGGTCCACCCGCCGCCGTTGTCGACGAAGTAGTGGGCCTGGGCCGCCCCGTCGGAGCGGTCGGGCAGCGCGAAGTGGTACGCGCCCCGGACCATGCCGACGTCGTAGGACCCCTGGTACTGCTGGCCGTAGTTGGGGTTGCGGTAGCCGGTGCCCTCGGTGGCCTTGACGTAGGCGAACCGCACGCCCTGGTTCCACCAGTGCGGCCAGTCGACGTCGCCCTGGTGGCTGCTCACGTCGATGCCCAGGACGGTCGGTCCCCCGACCACGAGGTCGGCCGCGGTCACCGGCGTCGCCCCCTCGTGCTTGGCGATCTGGGAGCCGGCCTCGTGGTCCTCCACCCGCTCCTGCCGGTGGTCCGCGGCGCCGGTGGCGGGCCGCTCGGCCGACGCGGTCGGCACGTGCGGGACCGCCAGGCACGCCAGCGCCGTCACCACCGCGGTCACGCGGGACCGCCACCTCAGGGTTCGCGCCGGCATCGCACATCCCTCCCCGCCCCGCCCGGTGGGGGCGGAGCCGTGTTCGCGCGGCGGCCTGCGCCGAGCCGCGGCCGTGACTTCTGGGCAACGGCTACCACCGGCCGAACCGGGACAACCTGAGGAAGCCTTTTCCACCCGGAAGAATGACAAATACAGACTTTCGCGGCACAGCACGTGACCGGCCGGCACGCTGCGCTGACGATCATTTTCCCGACGAGGGGGAAAATGGCCGGCATGAAGCGACACTGACGGGGGCACTCACCCGGTGAGCGCGACGCACTGGAAGGTGAGGACCATGACCTCGACCCGAGTGGATTGGGAGCCGTTCATCGAGTCACTGCACGAGGCCGCCGGCCTGTGGGACCGCGGCCTGGCGTGCCGGGCGACCCGGCACGAGCTGGACGAGGAGGTCGACGCCGACCCGCCGCGGGTCGTGCCGATCACCGAGGCCGAGGCCGAACGCCTGATGCGCGCGGTCGCGTTCCTCGCCCGGCGGCTCAGCATGGCCGCCGAGTGCGTGGTCTACGAGACCGCGGAGTCGCGGCTGGAGCCCGCCGAGGGCGACCCGGCGGCGCAGGCGGACGCCCTGTCGCTGACCGCGCTGCACGCCGCCGCGATGCGGCACGCGGCCGACCTCGCCAGCGCCGCCTTCAACCGCTCCGACGCCGCGTAGGCAAATGCCTCCACGAACGGGTGAACAATGCCCGGTCAAACATCGCGGCGGCATTGTCCGAGCGTTCCGGTGAAACCGGATCGGCGCAGGTTTCCGCCCCACGCCCGAGCGTAACTCCCGGGTCATGCGCACCGCCTCCCTCGCGAAACTCACCGGCCTCTGCCTGGTGGCCGGCCTGCTGCTCGCCGGGATGGCACTCCCGGTGGTCGCGGCGGCCGGCCTCGTCTCCAACCGGATGAGCGACCAGGTCGCCGTGACCACGCTCAGCATGCTGGAGACGCCGCCGCCGCTGATGACGACCATCACCGACAAGGACGGCGTCCCGTTCGCCTACCTCTACGACCAGTACCGGGTGCTCACGCCGCCGGACAAGGTGGCGCAGGCGATGAAGGACGCCCTGGTCGCCATCGAGGACCGCCGGTTCTACGAGCACAAGGGCGTCGACTGGCTGGCCACGCTGCGCGCCGCGTTCCGCAACCAGTCCGAGGGCAGCGTGTCGCAGGGCGCTTCGACGATCACGCAGCAGTACGTGAAGAACCACCTGGTGCACGTGCTGGAGCGGGAGAACGTCAGCGGGCAGGTGCAGGCGCAGGAGCAGACGATCGCGCGCAAGCTCCGCGAGGCGCGCATCGCGATGCAGCTCGAGACGCAGCTCAGCAAGGACGAGATCCTGTCGCGGTACCTGGACGTGGTGCCGTTCGGCGGCACGATCTACGGCGTCGCGGCGGCGTCGCAGGCGTACTTCGAGACCACGCCCGACCAGCTCACCGTGCCGCAGGCCGCGATGCTCGCGGGCATGGTCAACAGCCCGACGTTCCTCGACCCGGAAGCCCGCCCGGACAAGGCGATCGAGCGGCGCAACATGGTCATCGACCTGATGGCGGAGACCGGCAAGCTGTCGCGCGAGCAGGCCGAGGCGCACAAGCGCGCCCCGCTGGGGCTGGCCACGCCGGTGCGGCCGCTGCCCACCGGGTGCGTCGGGTCGGGGCCGGAGTACGGGTTCTTCTGCTCGTTCGTGGTGAACCACCTGACCCGCAACGGCTACTCGTTGAACGAGCTGAAGGTCGGCGGCTACACGATCCAGACCACTTTGGACCGCACGCTCACCGTCCAGGCCAAGCAGGCGGCGGAGGCGCAGGTGCCGAAGACCACGCCGGGCATCGCGAACACGATGGCGGTCGTGCGGCCGGGCAAGGACCGGCACGACGTCGTGGCGCTGGTCGCCAACCGCGACTACGGGCTCAAGCAGGACCAGTTCCAGACCCAGTTCGACCTGCCGAGCGGCGTGGAGAACAAGTTCGGCGCGGGATCGGTCTACAAGGTGTTCACGGCCGCGGCGGCGATGGAGAAGGGCACGGTGGGGATCGACAGCATCGTCGAGTCGCCCCCGTCGTACACCTCGCACGTGTTCCGCGGCGGCGCGCCCGGCTGCCCGGGCACCGGCGAGCCGTTCACGTACTGGTACTGCATGCGCAACCACGAGGGCAACTACCCGCCGCGGATGACGTTGACGGAGGCGTTGGCGACCTCGCCCAACACCGCGTTCGTGATCCTGGAGGAGCAGGTCGGGCTGGACGCGGTGGTCGACATGGCGTACCGGCTGGGGATGCGGGACACGTTGGCGACGAACATCGCGGGCGTGCCGCCGGATCCCAAGTCGAAGCACAAGGAGCTGCGCGTGACTCAGGCCGACTTCTACAAGCAGTCCGGGAACGCGTCGTTCACGCTGGGGCCCGCGCCGACGAACACGCTGGAGCTGGCGAACGTGGCGGCGACGTTGATGTCGGGCGGCACGTGGTGCCGGCCGACGCCGATCGTGAAGATCACCGACCGGAACGGCAAGGACGTGTCCTACGCCGAGCCGCCGTGCGAGCAGGTGGTGGAGGAGGCGCTGGCGAACGCGCTGGCGGTCGGGATGAGCGGGGACGACAAGGACCGCGGCACCGCGGCGGCGTCGGCGAAGCAGTTCGGGTGGACCCGGCCGGCGCTGGGCAAGACCGGCACGACGGAGGAGTACAAGTCGGCGGCGTTCCTGGGCGCGACGCCGGACTACGCCGGCGCCGTGCAGGTGTTCAACGACAGCACCTCGCCGAGCGGCATCTGCGTCAACGCCGGCCCGCCGCGACTGTGCGGCGAGGGTGACATCTACGGCGGTACGCTGCCCGCGCGCACGTGGTTCGACCTGATGATGAAGGCGCACGCCGGCCTGCCGGAGAAACCGCTCCCCCCGGTGGAACCCCGCTACCGCCGCCCGTGAGAGGCGGGGCCTGGTCACACCATCGGGTGATCATGGGCCGAAAATGTACGGAAACACTGTTACCGTACATCGGTTGATATGACCGAGCCCTCGACCACCCCGGAGCGCCCACCAACCACCACCCACACCCCGGCGACCACCACCCCGCACCCCGCACCTCACCACCCCCGCACCTCACCACCCCCCGCACCTCACCACCCCCCGCACCTCACCACCCCCGCACCTCACCACCCGCCGCCGTTGCCGGCCCCGCCACCGGATCTGGCCGGCCACCACCCACCCGACCACACCGCCCGACCCACCCCGGCACCGTCGCCGGGCCGACCCGCCGCCCTGCCACCGCCACGCGCCGCCGTCGCCCACCCCGCCGTTGCGCGCCCGCCGCGCCGAGCCCGCCCGCGAGCACGCGACCTCAGACCAGCCGCACCTCGACCCCGGCCTCCCGGATCCGCGCCACCTCGTCCTCCGGCGCGCCCGAGTCGGTGACCAGGACGTCGATCGCCCCCACCGGGCACACCCGGCCGAACGCGGAGCGCCCGAACTTGGAGCCGTCGACCGCCGCGATCACGCGCGTGGACGCCGCCACCGCCGCCCGCTTCACCGCACCCTCGGCCAGGTCGTGCGCCGACACCCCGTCGCGCGCGCTCAGCCCGCAGCTGCCCAGCACCATCGTGTCGAACCGCATGACCTCGAACGCGTGCTCGGCCAACGGCCCGACGAACGCCAACTCCCCCGGCCGGAGATCGCCGCCCGGCAGCACGAGCCGCACGTGCCCCGCGCCCCGCAACGCGTCCACGGCGTGCAGCGACAGCGGCAGGACGGTCAGCCGCCGGTCGGTCAGCCGGCGCGCCACCTCGACCGCCGTGCTGCCGGCGTCGAGCACCACCGTCTCGCCGTCGTCCACCAGCGCCGCGACCGCGGCGGCGATGCGCCGCTTGGCCTCCAGCCGTTGCCGCGACCGCGCCGCGTACGGCGTCTCCTCACCCGTCAGCACCCGCACCGCGGCACCGCGCACGCGGCGCAGCAACCCGTCGCGCTCCAGCACGTCGAGGTCGCGCCGCACGGTCATCTCCGACGTGCCCACCAGCTCCGCGAGCACGTTCACGGCCACCCGCTCACCGCCCCGCAGCCGCTCGAGGATCTTCTCGTGCCGCCGTGCAACATCCATGGCGTTCATTCGAACATCAAAAATGTTCACAGGTCAACACCCTGGCGGCCGGTGGGACGATCCGGTAGGACTGGGCCCCGGCACCGCGTTTGGTATAGACCACTGGAGGACCGCATGACGACCGAGCCCGTGACCGACACCGACTACGGCGACGTCGTGCGCAACCACCTGACCAGGGTGGAGCAGCAGAACGCGGCGGCCCTCGACGACGTGGCCGAGCTGGTGCTGGCCGGCGTCCGCGCGGACGGCATGGTGCTCACCGCCGGCGCCGGCCACTCCCTCGCCGCCGTCGCCGAGACCTTCTACCGCGCCGGCGGCCTGGCCTGCGTGCGCCCCCTCTACCACCCCGAACTGCTGCCCATGCACGGCGCGGTGAGCAGCACGTCCGCCGAACGCCGCTCCGGCCTGGCCGCCGAGGTCCTGCGCGACGCGCGCCTGGCCCCGCACGACGTGCTGTTCGTCTTCTCCACCTCGGGCGTGAACCCGTACCCGGTCGAACTCGCCGTCCTCGCCGCCGACGCCGGCTGCCCCGTGGTGGCGGTGACGTCGGTCGCGGCCGGCGCCCTCGCCCCCCGCCGCGCGGGCACGACCCTCGCCGAGAGCGCCACCGTGGTGCTGGACAACCTGGTCCCGCCCGGCGACGCGACCTACCCGCCCGCGAGCCCGGTCACCGCCGCCATCTCCACGATCGCGACCGCGTTCCTGTGGAACCTGCTGATGGTGCGCCTGTTCGACAAGGCCGCCGAGGCCGGCGTGGACCTGCCGCTGTGGCGCAGCGCGAACGTCGAGGGCGGCGACGCGGCCAACGCCGACCTGCTGCGCAAGTACCAGACCAGGGTGCCCCAGCTGGGCTGAACGGTTTTCACGAATCCTCCACACGATCGGGTTAGCCTCCGACCGTCGAGGGGGGTTCATCCGTGAACACGAGGACGAAGCGCTGGGTGCTGGCCGTCGGGGGTGTCACGGCGGTCGCCGTGATCGTGGCCGGCGTGATGGTGCTGCGGTCGGGCGGCGAGTCGGAGGCGGAGCGGGGACCGCAGCGGGTCGCCCCCGGCGTCGTCGCCCAGCAGTTCTTCACCGCGGTGATGTCCGGTCAGGCGGGACAGGCGGCCACGCTCACCGACGCGGCGGACGCGGCCCGCACGACCATCACCCGCGTGCAGCAGGGCATGCCGGGCGCGTCGTTCCACGCGCAGCTCGGCCGGTTGCCGCAGGTCACGGACGGCACCACGACGACGTCGGTCGACGCGGACGTCACGTGGACGCTGCCCGGCGGTGTGCCGATGAAGTACGCGACCCGGGCCGAGCTGCGGTTGACGGGCGACCGGTGGCTGGTGCACTGGTCGCCGGCCGTGCTGCACCCGCAGCTCACCGAGGGCCAGAGCCTCGCCTACACCACGACGCCCGGCGACGGCGCGCTGCTCGACCGCAACGGGCAGCCGGTGCCGGCGGGGTTCGCGCCGGTGGTGATGGGGTCGGTGCGGCAGGCCGTCGGCGCGATGAAGGGCACGCCGGGCTGGCAGGTCGCGATCGTGGACGCGACCGGCGCGCCGGTCACCGTGCTCCAGGAGCAGAAGGCCCAGGCCGCGCCGTCGACGACGGTGACGTTGGACCCGAGGACGCAGGCCGCCGCGCAGGCCGCGGTCGACCAGGTCGCGGGCCGGGCGGCGATGCTCGTGGCGATCCAGCCGTCGACCGGCGAGATCCTCGCGGTGGCGCAGAACGCGACGGCCGGGCAGGACCCGCTCGCGCTCTACGGCCACTACGAGCCGGGGTCCACGTTCAAGGTCGTCACGGCCACGGCGGCGTTGACCAACGGCCTGGCGACGGCCGACACGCCGGTCGAGTGCCCCGGCAAGGCGACCATCGGCACGCGGCAGATCACCAACGAGGACTCGTTCGAGCTGGGCACGGTGCCGCTGCGCCGGGCGTTCGCGGCGTCGTGCAACACCAGTTTCGGCGAGCTGGCGGCGTCCATGCCGGCGACGGCGCTGCCCGAGGCCGCCGCGTACTTCGGGCTGGCGTCGGACTTCACGGTCGCCGGCATCACGACCAACACGGGCAAGGTCCCGCCCGCCGAGTCGGTGCCCGCCCGGGTCGAGGCGGGCATCGGCCAGGGTCAGGTGCAGGCGACGCCGTTCGGCATGGCGCTGGTCGCGGCCACGGTCGCCAACGGCCGCACGCCCGTGCCGCGGCTGATCCGCGAGATCCCGACCGAGGGGCAACAGCCGACGGCGTTGCCGGGCGGGGTCGCGGGGGCGTTGCGCTCGATGATGGGCGAGGTCGTGACCGGCGGCACGGCCCGCGACCTCGCCGGTTACGGAGCGGTGCGAGGCAAAACCGGAACCGCCCAGTTCGGTGACGGAACCCAGGCGCACGGGTGGTTCATCGGTTACCGGGGTGATCTCGCGTTCTCGGTGCTGGTGGTGAACGGCGGGTCGTCCAAGGTCGCCGTGGCCGCGACCGGCACGTTCCTCGGCGCGCTCTGAACGGCCTGGTCGAGCGCGGCGTCGACGGCCGTGTCGTCGAACTGCGTGCGGTGCAGCTCGGCGTAGCGGCCGTCGGCGGCCATCAGCTCGGTGTGCGTGCCGCGTTCCACGATCCGGCCGTCCTCCACGACGAGGATCTGGTCTGCCGCCCGGATGGTGGACAGCCGGTGGGCGATCACCAGCGCGGTCCGGCCGCGCAACGCCTCGGTCAGCGCGGCCTGCACCGCGACCTCCGACTCGGAGTCCAGGTGGGACGTCGCCTCGTCCAGGATCACCACGCGGGGCCGGGCCAGCAGCAGCCGGGCGATCGTGAGCCGTTGCCGTTCGCCTCCGGACAGCCGGTAGCCGCGTTCACCCACCACGGTGTCGAGCCCGTCCGGCAGTGACCCGACCAGGTGATCGAGGCGGGCGCGGCGCAACGCGTCCCACAGGTCGTCGTCGGTCGCGTCGGGACGCGGGTAGCTCAGGTTCGCCCGGATGGTGTCGTGGAAGAGGTGGCCGTCCTGGGTGACGACGCCGACCGCGCCGCGCAGCGAGTCGAACGACAGGTCGCGGACGTCCACACCGGACAGCCGGACCGCGCCGGAGTCCACGTCGTACAGTCGCGGCACGAGCGTGGCGATGGTCGACTTGCCCGCGCCGGACGACCCGACGAGCGCCACGAGCTGCCCCGGCTCGGCCCGGAAGCTGATGCCGTGCAACACCTCCTCGCCGCCGCGCGTGTCCAGAGTGGCCACCGATTCCAGTGAGGCCAGGGAGACCTTGTCGGCGGCGGGGTAGGCGAACCGCACGTCGTCGAACTCCACCGACACCGGGCCGTCCGGCACGCGGCGCGGGTGGTCGGGTTCGGCGATCATCGGCTCGAGGTCGAGCACTTCGAACACCCGTTCGAACGAGACGAGCGCGGTCATCACGTCCACGCGGGCGTTGGCCAGCGCGGTGAGCGGCGTGTAGAGGCGCGTGAGCAGCAGCGCGAGCGACACGACGGTGCCCGCGGCCAGGTGACCGGTCAGCGCGAGGTAGCCGCCGAGGCCGTAGACCAGCGCTTGCGCCAGCGCCGACACCAGCGTGAGGCCGGTCATGAACCACCGGGTGGCCATCGCGGTGCGGACCCCGATGTCCCGCACCCGGGCCGCGCGCTCACTGAACTCGGCCACCTCGTCACCCGGTCGGCCGAACAACTTCACCAACGTGGCACCCGGAGCCGAGAACCGCTCGGTCATCTGGGTGGTCATGCCCGCGTTCAGCGTGGCCGCCTCGCGCTGGAGGTCCGCCATCCGGCTGCCCATGCGACGGGCCGGGATCACGAACACCGGCAGCAACAGCAGCGCGAGCGCGGTCACCTGCCACGAAAGGGTGAACATCACGCCGAGGGAGAGCCCCAACTGGATGACGTTCGTGACGACGCCCGACAGCGTCGACGTGAACGCCCGCTGCGCGCCGATCACGTCGTTGTTCAGCCGGCTCACCAACGCGCCCGTGCGCGTCCGGGTGAAGAACGCGATCGGCATGCGCTGGACGTGCTCGTACACGGCGCGGCGCAGGTCGTGGATCAACCCCTCCCCGATCCGCGCCGACTGCCACCGCTCGACCAGCCCGAGCCCCGCGTCCACCACCGCGATGCCCGCGATCGCCACCGCCAGCCACACGACGACCGACACGTCCCGCCCGCCGACGATGGCGTCCACCACCCGTCCGGCGAGCACCGGCGTGCTGACCGCGAGCACCGCAGACACCACCGTGAGCAGCAGGAACAGCACCAACTTCGCCCGGTGCGGACCGGCGAAGCCCAGCACTCGCCGCAACGTCCCCGGCCGCACCGCGTTGGGCGCGTCGGAAGCCCGCATCGCGCTGCGCATCAATCCCCACGAACCGTCCACGACGAACGGTAACGCCGGCGGCACTCCCGACGTTCCCCGTTCGTGTGCAGGCAGACAGCCGCAGGCACGGTCCGCGCACATTCCGCAGTCGCGGCGGCGTGACGGACGGCGCGGTCGGGGGTTCGCCACGTTCACGGGTTCGGCGCGATCACGATCGGCGGGTCAGCTGTCGGCGGGATCGGCCGGGTCGGCGTGGCGGGGTGGTCGAGGGCTCGGTCATATCAACCGAGGTGCGGTAACAGCGTTTCCGTACATTTTGGCCCGGATCTCACCCGATCGTGTTCCGCTGAGGTCGAGAGCAAGCCTCCGACCTGCGGAAACGTCTCAAGCCACCCCGCCGACCGCACCGGGGCAACAAGCCAAGGGGGACGTTTGGCCAGTGTCTTTAAAACAACCCCCACCCTCAATCCATACACCCACCCCACCCCACCCCCACCTGAAACACCACCCCGGGGTTCTTCGGCCCGGCGCGGCCTGGCGGGTCAGGTGGGCGCGCTCGGCCAGGTTGGTCGCCTTCCCGGCCGCCTCGACGTACAGCCGTGCCGCCGTCGCCAGGTCGCCGTCCCGTTCGTGCAGGTACGCCGCCACCGCGGTGTACCTCGGCAGCGAGGTGTCGAGTTCCGCGAGCGCCGCCAGGCCCGCCCGCGCGCCGTCGGCCTCACCCACCGCGACCGCCCGGTTGAGCCGGACGACCGGGCTGTCGGTCAGGCGCGCCAGCTCGTCGTACCACTCGACGATCTGCACCCAGTCGGTCTCCTCGGCGGTGGGCGCGTCGGCGTGCAGCGCCGCGATGGCGGCTTGGGCCTGGAACTCGCCCAACCGGTCGCGGGCGAGGGCGGTTTGCAGGATTTCGATGCCCTCGGCGATCGCGGCGGTGTCCCACCGGCTCCGGTCCTGCTCGGCCAGGGGGACGAGGTCGCCGTCCGGCGTGGTCCGGGCGGCGCGCCGGGCGTGGTGGAGCAGCATGAGCGCGAGCAGCCCCGCGACCTCGGGGTGGTCGATCGCGGCGGCGAGTTGCCTGGTCAGGCGGATCGCCTCGGCGGCGAGGTCGACGTCGCCCGAGTAGCCCTCGTTGAACACCAGGTAGAGGACGCGCAGCACGGTGGCGACGTCGCCCGGTTGGTCGAACCGCACGCCGGAGACGGTGCGCTTGGCGCGGCTGATGCGTTGCGCCATGGTGGTTTCCGGCACCAGGTACGCCTCGGCGATCTGCCGGGTCGTCAAGCCGCCGACGGCGCGCAGCGTGAGCGCGACCGCCGACGACGGCGTCAGCGACGGGTGGGCGCACAGGAAGTAGAGCTGCAGCGTGTCGTCCACTTCGGGCGCGGGTCCGGCCTGAGGTTCCTCGTGGACCTGGTCCTCGCGTCGCCGACGGGCGTCCTCGGCGCGGGTCGCGTCGAGGAACCGCCGCCAGGCCACGGTGACCAGCCACCCCTTCGGGTCCCGCGGCTGGTCGGCGGGCCAGGCGCGGATCGCCTCGACCAGCGCGTCCTGTACGGCGTCCTCGGCCGCCGCGAAGTCGGCTCCGCGGCGGACGAGGATCGCGAGGACGCTCGGCGTGAGGCTCCGCAGCAGGGCCTCGTCCACGTGCGACGTCATTCCGTGATGGTGGGCGGCTCGGTGAGGAACGGGCGCAGTTCGAGCCACTCGTGGATCGGCTCGCCGTTCGCGCCGGGCGCGGCGGACAGGAGGCCGGCCAGTTCGACGGCGCGCTCGTAGCTGTCGACGTCGATCGCCATCCAGCCGGCGATCAGGTCCTTGGTCTCGGCGAACGGGCCGTCGGTGACCGGCGGGCGGCCTTCGCCGTCGTACCGGACGAACGTGCCCTCCGGGGCGAGCGCCTGGGCGTCGACGAACTCGCCGGACTCCCTGAGCCGGTCGGCGAAGTCGTTCATGTACTTGATGTGCGCCGTGACCTCCTCCGGCGTCCACCGGTCCATCGGCACGTTGTTCACCGCGTCGGGAGCGCCGCGGTAGTGCTTGAGGAGCAGGTACTTGGCCATCGTCGTCTCCTTGGTGCTCTTGCGACCCGTTCTGGCTCGCTTACACCCCTGGGACGGAGCCGGCCGCGGGTTCTCGACATCGTCCGGCGAAGTTCGCGGAGATTTTTTCGCGGCTCGGGTGGATCGGCGGTTCGCTGGCTCGGGCGGTGTGCGGAGTGGGACGTGTGCGAAGTGGGAGGTGTGCGGAGTGGGAGGTGTGCGGGGGCGGTGGTGGGGTTGGAGGCGGGTGAGGGTGGGGGGCAGGGGGGCGGAGGCGGAGGCGGGTGGGGGTGGGTTGGCACGGCGGGGTGGTCGAGGGCTCGTCATAATCAACCGAGGTGCGGTAACAGTGTTTCCGTACACTTTTGGCCGGATCTCACCCGATCGTGTTTGAGCCCGAGGTGGAAGTGCTGGTCAGGACTGGCCGGTCAGGGCGGACAGCTCGGCGAGGCGGCGTAGTTGGGCCTCGCGCTCGGCGCGGAGCTGGTCCTCCTCGCCGGCGCCGGCCGCGGCCGACGCGAGCAGTGCCAGGGTCTCGCGCACCGCGCCCGGCATCGGCTTGAGCACCTGGGCGACCAGGTCGTCGACCGCGGTGTCCAGTTCGTCGGCGGGCACGACGGAGTTCGCCAGGCCGATCCGCAGCGCTTCCTCGGCGCCCACGCGCCGCCCGGTCAGGCAGATCTCGGCCGCGCGCGCGTACCCGACCAGGCGCACCAGGGGCAACGTGCCGCCCAGGTCGGGCACCAGGCCGAGGGAGGTCTCGGCCATGCAGAACTTGACGTCGTCCGCGGCCACGCGGAAGTCGCACGCGAGGGCGAGCTGGAAGCCCGCGCCGATCGCGTGCCCGCGCACGGCGGCGACCGTCACCCTGGCCGGGTCGCGCAGCCAGCGGAAGCCTTCCTGGAACTCCGCGATCAGCGCCGCGCCGGCCTCGGGTCCGCGTCGGGTGACGTCCGGCAGACCGGGCTCGCCCTCCACCGGCGCGCCGGTGAACATGCGCCGGTCGAGCCCGGCGGAGAAGGCACGACCGGAACCCCGGACGACCACGACGCGGACGTCCGGGCCCAGGTGCTCGCCGATCGTCCGCAACGCCACCCAGGTCGAGGGCGTCTGTGCGTTCAGCACGTCGGGACGGTCGAGCGTGATCGTCGCGCGCGGTCCGTCGACGACGAGCCGCACGCCTCCGCGTTCCAGCAGGCCGGCGTCGATGGTGGTCGGTGCCGACATGCGCGAACCTCCGGGTTTCGTCAGGCGTCGTCTCTCCTCGACGCCGTGTGGTTACCGGAGGGTAGCTTACTTCTTCTTCGTGCGGGTGGCGCCACCGCGACCGCGCAGCTGCACACCGGATTCGCTGAGCACCCGGTGCACGAAGCCGTAGGAGCGTCCGGTCGACTCGGCCAATGCCCGGATGCTCGCGCCCTTTTCGTACTTCTTCTTCAGGTCAGCGGCCAGCTTGTCCCGCGTGGCGCCGGTGATCCGGGCGCCCTTCTTCAGGTCAGCCACCTTGTCCCGCCTTCCGTAGACAGCAGGTCGGGCCTTCGTAAGCCCCTGTCGTCGCAATGATCGAACACGAAGACCAAGAACGCCAGGTGATCAAGCGAAATGATCTGCGAGCGGTCGTTCGATCACCGACGGTCGACCAATGCTCACGTTGCGGGGCCGGCGGCGGAATCCCTTGGGTCAGGCCAACTGCACGAGTTCCAGGTACTCCTGGGACCAGTGGTCCTCCGTGCCGTCGGGCAGCAGGATCACCCGCTCGGGCTCAAGCGCCTCGACCGCGCCGGGGTCGTGCGTGACCAGGACGACCGCGCCCTCGTAGCGGCGCAGCGCGTCGAGCACCTGCTCGCGGCTGGCCGGGTCGAGGTTGTTCGTCGGCTCGTCCAGCAGCAGCACGTTCGCCGCGCTCGACACGAGGCCGGCCAGCGCGAGCCGGGTCTTCTCGCCGCCGGACAGCGTGCCCGCGGGCTGGTCGAGCTGCTCGCCGCTGAACAGGAACGTGCCCAGCAGCGAGCGCAGCTGCTGTTCGGGCACGTCGGGCGCGGCGTGGCGGATGTTCTGCCAGACCGTGGCCTGGTGGTCGAGGGTCTCGTGCTCCTGGGCGAAGTAGCCGAGCTTGAGGCCGTGGCCCTTGACCACCTCGCCGCTGTCGGGCCGTTCCATGGAGCCGATGAGCCGCAGCAGGGTGGTCTTGCCCGCGCCGTTCAGCCCGAGGATGACCACGCGCGACCCGCGGTCGATGGCCAGGTCGACGCCGGTGAAGACCTCCAGCGAGCCGTAGGACTTGCTCAGGCCCTCGGCGGTCAGCGGTGTCTTGCCGCACGGGGCGGGCTGCGGGAAGCGGATCTTGGCGACCTTGTCGGCCTGGCGGGTGTCCTCCAGGCCGGCCAGCAGCTTCTCGGCGCGGCGGGCCATGTTCTGCGCGGCGACGGCCTTGGTCGCCTTCGCGCGCATCTTGTCGGCCTGCGCCATGAGCGCGCCGGCCTTCTTCTCCGCGTTGGCGCGTTCGCGGCGGCGGCGCTTCTCGTCCGCGGCCCGGGCTTCGAGGTACTTCTTCCAGCCCATGTTGTAGATGTCGACCTCGCCGCGGGTGGCGTCGAGGAACCACACCTTGTTCACGACGTCGTCCAGCAGCTCGACGTCGTGGCTGATCACGACCAGGCCGCCCTCGTGGGACTTGAGGAACCCGCGCAGCCACGCGATCGAGTCGGCGTCGAGGTGGTTGGTCGGCTCGTCGATCAGCAGGATGGTGCTGGACTTGGTGCCGACGCCGCCCTCGGAGGCGGCGAACAGGATGCGGGCCAGCTCGACGCGGCGGCGCTGACCGCCGGACAGCGTGCGCAGCGGCTGGGCGAGCACGCGGTCGGCCAGGCCGAGGTTGGCGCAGATGCGGGCGGCTTCGCTCTCGGCGGCGTACCCGCCCAGGGCGGCGAACCGCTCTTCGAGGCGGCCATACTTGCGGACGGCGGTCTGCAGCTCGTCGTCGTCCACCAGCTCGGCCATCGTGGACTGCATCTTCTCCATGTCGCGGAGCAGCTGGTCCAGGCCGCGGGCGGACAGGACGCGGTCCTTGGCGATGACCGACAGGTCGCCTTCGCGGGGGTCCTGCGGCAGGTAGCCCAGCTCGCCGGTGCGACGCACGTCGCCCGCGTACGGCTGGCCTTCGCCGGCGAGGACGCGCAGGGAGGTGGTCTTGCCGGCGCCGTTGCGGCCGACGAGGCCGATGCGGTCGCCCGGTTGGACGCGCAGGGTGGCGCCGGACAGCAGGACGCGCGAGCCCGCGCGCAACTCGAGATCGGTTGCGGTGATCAAGTTTTACTCCGGGGATGTGGTCGTGCGAGGTCGACGGCGCGGCTGGCGCGGGACCTACTCGATCAGAACGACCACGTGCCCAGTCTACGGGGTGCGCGCCACCGGATTAGCCCGGTGTGTCCACCGGCATAGATTGCCGCTATGACTTCGGACTTCACGGGCAGGGCGGCCCTGGTCACGGGCGCCAGTCGGGGCATCGGGCACGGCATCGCGCTGGAGCTGCTGTCGCGCGGCGCGTCGGTGACCATCACGTCGCGCAAGGCGGAGGCGGTGACGGCGGCGGCCGAGTCGCTCGCCGCCACGGCGGGCGTCTCACCCGATCGTGTGCTGGCGGTGCCGGGGAACGCGGGCAGCGCCGAGGACCGGGCGCGGGCCGTCGAGGAGACGGTGGCGCGGTTCGGCCGGCTGGACGTGCTGGTGAACAACACCGGCATCAACCCGGTGTTCGGGGCGTTGGTGGACGCGGACCTGGACGCGGTGCGGAAGATCTTCGACGTCAACGTGGTGGCCGCGCTGGGGTTCGTGCAGTTGGCGTGGAAGGCGTGGATGGCCGAGCACGGCGGCGCAGTGGTGAACATCGCGTCGGTGGGCGGGCTGCGGTCGACCGGGGTGATCGGGGCGTACGGGGCGAGCAAGGCGGCGTTGATCCGGTTGACGGAGGAGCTGGCCTGGCAGCTCGGGCCGAAGGTGCGGGTGAACGCGGTGGCGCCGGCGGTGGTGAAGACGCGGTTCGCGGAGGCGCTCTACACCGGGCGCGAGGAGGAGGCGGCGGCGTTGTACCCGATGAAGCGGCTCGGGTCGCCGGAGGACGTGGCGCGGTTGGTCGCGTTCCTGGCGTCGGACGCGGCGGGGTGGATCACCGGGGAGACGGTGCGGGTGGACGGCGGGCTGCTGGCGACCGGCAGCCTGGGTTAGGCCCGTGGCCCAGCTGTGGCGTGGCCGGATGGCGACGGCGGCGACGTCGATGGTGCCCCGGTAGCGGACGGCGGGTTCGTCGGCCCGGGCGGCCGCCGCCCGCTGCCGCGCGAACAGGCGCCTTCCACCGGATGCCGTCGATGAGCTGCCGATCGCTCCACTTCGGCGGACGACCCGGCCTGCGCCCGACGGGCACGAGCGGTCGCAGCAGCGCCCCCTGCGCGTCGGTCGGGTCGTGCCGCTGCACCGGCCACGAGGTCTCCGGTGTCGGGTTTGCCCGGTCGCCAACCTGCGTTCCGGGCACCGACACGCCGCCCGTCACCTCACCGGTGAAGCACGACCTGGGCACGCCGGGCCGAGGGTGTCGCGGGACGGGGACCGGCGCGGTTCACCCGACCCGCTCGGACCGCACCGGGATCCCGCGCGCGGAGACCGGACGACCGCCGCGTTCCGGACCACGTGCGGGCGTTCCGCCAGGCCGCGGGCGTCACCGTGCGTCGGGTGCCGACCGACAACGGCTACCGCCACCGCTCGCACCCGTGGGATCCCGCCGGTGGTCGCGGGAGAGGCCGGGCGCGGTCGGCAGGGCCTGTGGCCCGGGGGGAGGTCACAGGCGGGTGGTTTGTGGCGGGCCGGCGGTCACGGTGGTCGTCCTGGTCCACGTCGGGGAGTCCGGGCTCGTGGTGATGTGCTCGGGTAAGGGGGTGGTCGAGGTCGGTGTCGGTGGCACGGTCGTCGAGGACCTCTCCGGCTGCGTGGCGGGGGTCGTCGTGGCCGGGCGGCTGGTGGAGCTGCCCGGCCCCGGGGGGACGGCCGGGTCGTTGTCGGAGCCGTGCGAGGGCTGGTTGAGGGCGAACGCGATCACCACCGCGACCACCGCGGTGCCGGTGCCGGTCGCGGCCACGGCGTAGGTCCTGCGACGTTTCCGCACGCCGACGCCCCGGTGGACGATGTCCATCGCACCGAACGTGCGCGGCACGGGTTGGGTGTTCAGTTCCTCGAACATCTTCTTCAGCTCATCCTCGAGCACCGCGCGTCACCTCCTCCCACAACGGGCCGAACGCCGGTCCCAGCCTCTGCCGCAGCGCCTTGAGGCCGCGGTTCGTGTTGCTCTTCACCGTGCCCACCGAGCAGCGGAGGGCGGCGGCCGTCTCCTCCACTCCCAGGTCGTGCCAGTACCGCAGCACGAGCGTCGCCCGCTGCTTGGCCGGCACGGCGCTCAACGCCTGCCACACCACCAGCCTGTCCTCGCTCAACGAGTCCTCCGCCGGCACCTCCGGCACGACGTCGGTGAGCTTCTCCCGTTTCCACCGGGCCCGGCGGCGTTCGGCGAGGAACGTGCGCACCACGATCTGCCGGAGGTAGGCGTCCAACCCGTCGCGCCGCGCCAGCCGCGGCCCGGCCAGGTAGAGCTTGAGGAACGCGGACTGCACCACGTCTTCGGCCTCGTGGTGGTTGCCGCACAACAGGAACGCGGTGAAGCGCATCGAGTCGGCGCACCGGTCGAAGAAGTGGGTGAACTCCGCGTCCCAGTTCACGCCGTCAGCGCTCCGCGGACACCGTCGTGGGGGTGGGCAGCGGCGGCGATGTCGCCGGGAACGACGCCCCGGGCGACGTGGTCCACGCGGTGGTCGCCGGCGGGCTGGTGGTGGGCCGGTCGCCGCCGGGGCTCGTGGTCACCGTGGGGCGCGGGGTCACCTCGATCGATGTGGGCGACGGCGTGACCTCGACCGACGTGGGCCGCGGCGTGACCTCGACCGACGTGGGCGTCGGGGTCACCGCGACCGGCGACGTCGTCACCGTCGAGGTGGTGGCCGGCGGCGTGGTGGACACGGGCGCCTCGTCGCCCCCGCCGGACGCCAACGCGGTCCCGGCCACGGCGATGCCGCCGAGCACGACGGCACCCGCCGCCAGCACGAGTCGTTTGCGCAGCAAGACTGCTCCTCGGGTTCGGGGACCACCGCGGTTCGGGGGTTCCTCACCCCTATCCATGCGGTCGGGGCGGTCGGGGGTTGTCACGAATTCCCGGCCGGTTCCCGGACCACGACCTCCACCGCCCGCGCCCGCAGCGCCGCCTCCTCCAGCACCGCCCGCCGCGGCTCCGGCACGTCCAACACGCGCGGTGACGCGAGCGCGAACACCTCCGCCAGCCGGCGGTCGTCCCGCAGGGCGTCCAACGCCTGGCGGTCGCCTCCGAGCACGACGGCGTCCAGCGAGCCGACCCGGGGGGCCAGCACCCGGGCCGCGTCGTCCGCCGCGGCCCGCAGGGCGACCCGCGCCTGCCCCTCCCGACGCCGCGCGAACCGCTGCTGCGACCACCCGCCCGCCTTGTTGCGCCCGTGCACCTGCCGGCTGTCCGTGGCCGACACGAGCACCACGCCGTCCCGCGCCACCCCGACGCTGTGCCCGCCGAGCCGCACCAGCAGCAACCCCACCACCCGGGACGCGGACGCGTGCGCCAGCAGGCCGTCGAGGACCAGGCCGTCGAACACGCCCGGGGAGCCGAACGCGCCGAACGCGGCCGCCACCGAGGCCGTCGCGCCGTCCGCCGCCGTGACCAGGACCCGGTCCGGCGTCACGGACGTCGAGGTCACGCCGCCGTGCCGGGCGGCGAACCGGGAGAACCACCCGTCCAGGCGTTCCGGGGCGACCTCCACCGCCCGTCCGCCGCCGGCGACCGGGCGGACCCTGCTCATGCCACCGCGACCCAGACCGGCAGCGGGTGGCCGCACTCGGCGGGCGCGAGCCGCTGCACCGCCCCGAACCCGGCGTCGGTCAGCGCGGCGGCCACCTGCTCGGGCGACAGCACCCGGTGCCGGGTGGACACGGTGTTGGCCACCTCCCACGTCTCCGCGCCGCGCACGAGCCGCACGACCTCCAGGGCGTAGGACTCGCCGTCGGCCGCCCAGTCCCACAGCTGCACGGTCACCTGCCGGTCGGGTCCGCGCCCGGACACCTTCGGCGGCGGCGCGGTGGGCCGCAGCGGTCCGAGCTTGTCCAGCTCGGGGACGGCGGCGACGAACAGGCCGCCGGGCCGCAGCGCCTCCCGGGCGAGCCGCAGCGCCTGGTCGAGCGCGTTCTCGTGGGCCAGGCGGGGCAGCAGGTCGTCGCCCGCGCGGACGACGTCGACCGGCGGGCCGCCGTGGTGCCGCGCGACGTCGAGCAGGTCGAGCACCGCGTGGGGGCCCGCGCCGAGCACGGCGGCGGCGACCCCGGTCAGCGGGTCCTCCGGCAGGGGCACGAGGTCCTGGGCGGCCGTCACCGGGCACACAGTAGGCCCAACGGATCACCGCACGCCAACGGCCCGTGGCCGGCGGGGCGAACGGGATCGGCCGAACGGGCACCGCCCGTACCAGGACCGAAGGGGCCGACGCCAGGACACCGAAGCGGCCGTTGCACAATGTTACCGGCGGGTTTACAAAGGGAAGAGCACGGATGTTCATCACTTGACAGAACGATGCCCATCCCAGTGAACTCGTAACCCGTACGGCCCAACCAATGACTCCGCTCGGAAGGCACCAACGCCCTGCGTTGGCGGGTAGGGTCACTGGGGCGTGATCTCATGACAGCGGGGAGTCACAATGACCAACGCTGCCGGTCGACCCAACCTGTCCGTCGACGAACTCGACTCGACGGGCCACGGCAGTCTTGCGCAGCTTCTCACCACGGGACCGTTCCCGGAGGCGCTGAGAGCGGCGATCAAAGCGAGCAGGCTGAGCCTCGACCGCATCCAGCACCGGCTCGCGCTGCGCGGGGTCACCATCAGCGTCGCGACGCTGAGCTACTGGCAGTCCGGCAGGCGCCGGCCCGAGCGGCCCGAGTCGCTGGAGGCGCTGCGCCACCTGGAGACCGTGCTGGGCGTGCCGCAGGCGGGCCTGTCCGCGCTGCTCGGCCCGCCGCGGCCCCGGGGCAGGCGGTCCCGGCCGACCACCATGATGCCGATCGACGCGCTGTGGGCGCGCCGCGAGCGGGTGGCGAACCTGCTCACCCAGGTGGACACGTCGTCGGACGTCAAGCTGGGCCGGATCAGCCAGCACGACCGGATCGAGATCGCCGCGGACGGCGGTCAGCGCTCGGTGTGGGTGCGGCAGATCCTGCGCGCGGAGCAGGACGGCCCGGACCGCTGGGCGCTGGTGTTCGAGACTGAGCAGGCGAACGTGCTGCCGCAGGTGGTGAACCTGCGCAACTGCCACCTCGGCCGCGTGGTCGAGGACACCGAGGCCAACATCATGGCCGCCGAGATGATGTTCGACCGGCCCCTGACCAGGGGCGAGACCATCATCATGGAGTACGAGCTGCTGTTCGCCGAGGGGCACTACCCGGCGGGCAACAACACGTTCGCCCGCAAGTTCCGGCTGCCGGTGCGCGAGTACGTGATCGAGGTGCGGTTCGACCAGTCGAACCTGCCCGCCCGCTGCCAGCAGTTCAGCGTGCCCGCCGGTGACGACACCCCGTCGCGGCGCCGCAACCTGGCCCTGGACGCGGCCGGTGGCGTGCACGCCGTGGCGCTCGGGTTCGGGCCCGGCGTGTTCGGCATCCGCTGGGAGTGGCCGAAGTAACACGGACGGGAAAGGGCCCCGGGAGCGTGCTCCCGGGGCCCTTTCCCGTCACTCAGACGTAACCGTTGATCTTCAGCGAGACCGAGCGGATCGAGCCGCGGTCGGACGCGGCCGTGTCCACGACCTTGAACGTCCACGTGCCGTCGACCGGCTCGGCGAGCAGCGCGCCCAGCGCGGTGGTGGGCCGCCACGTGCCGGTGAACGGCGCGAGGTTGCTGGTCACCGACGAGAACGGCTGCGCGGCGGAGTCGTCGAACACGACCTGGCACAGGTTGTTGCCGCTGGAGCCGTTGCGCTGGAACACCGTCGCCGTGGCGCCGGACGGCGAGGTCAGCGTGCCGACCAGGTCGCCGACGAACGTGTGGTCGATGCCGACGCCCGTCGCGCCGATGTCGGCGCTGCAGGTGCCGCCGTCGACGGTGAACACGATCTTCGAGCCGCGGCCGACGCCGCTGACCGGGATCTGCACCGAGGCGCCGGTGGCGTCGTTGTCCGGGATGGCCACGACCGGCCCGGTGTAGGCGAACGTCTTCGCGTCGCGGGACGGCTCGCCGACGTTCAGCGCGAACGATGCGGTCGTCGGCGACGTCGACCCGGCGAACGTCACCCGCGCGTCCAGCCGCACCGCCGAGCCCACACCCGCGGACGCGGGCACGGTCACCTTGAACGTGTTGGTCACCGTCTGGCCGACCTCGACGTTGCCGTAGTACTTCGACCGCGGCGCGATCGTCACGCCCGCGGTGGGCGTGGTGAGCACGACGCTGGTCGACGCGGCGGTGCCGTCACCGGAGTTGACCACCGGCACGGTGACCGTCGCCGTGGTGCCCGGCTTGAGGTACTGGCTGCCGTCGGCGTCGTTGACCACGGACGGCTTCGCCGCCTTCGCCAGCGGCTGCGGCGACGCGCCGGTGTAGGCCAGCACCAGGTCGGCGCGCACGACGCCCGCCCCGGTCCGGTTGTCCGTGCCCGCCTCGGCGATGTCGATCGCGGTGGCGGTCAACGCCTGCCGCACCTCGGCGGGCGACAGGCCGGGGTTGCCGGACAGCACCAGGCCCGCGATGGCGGCGGCGTTCGGCGCGGACGCCGACGTGCCGAAGAACGGGTTGAACCCGGCCACGCTGGTCTGCACGCCGTCCGCGGCGGTCACGTCGGGCTTCTGCCGCACCTCCGGGCTCGGGGTGCCGTCGGGCGCGAAGAACACCCGGCGCGGGCCGTCGGAGGTGAACCGCTCCGGCTTCTGGGTGCCGTCGAACGCGTTCGGGAACGGGCCGCGCGGGTTGGCCGGGTCGCCCGGCTCCAGGTCGAACGGCAGCGGGTTGTTCGCCGGGGCCGCCGCGACGCTGATCGCGCCCTTGGCCGCGGAGTGGCCGCGGGTCACGCCGGGCGTCGCGAACTTCTTCAGCCCGTCCGCGGAGTCCTTGAAGCGGCCGCCCAGGGCGGACAGCGCCAGGTACTTGTCCTCGCCGCGGAACTTCACCACGGCCAACCGCAGGCCGGACGCGCTCGCGGGCGTGGTCAGCCGCTCGTACGGGTCCTGGGTGCCGTCCTGCACGCCCTGGCTGAACGCCACCACGTTGCCCTGCGAGTTCGTCAGGTACAGGTCGTAGTCGTTGAACGACGAGGCCAGCGGGTCGGACCAGAACAGCGTCACGGGCACGTTGCCGGAGCTGTCGGACAGCGGGTTGAACACCTGCTTGGCGTTCGGCGCGGGGTCGAAGTCGTGGGCGGTGCCGGCGAACTTGCCGATGCCGACGCCGGAGTCGACGAACTGGCCCTCCCAGTGGCCGGACGTGCCGTCGGCGACGTTGCCCTCGTTGCCGGCGGAGGAGAAGAACAGCGCGCCGTCCGCGGCGACCGCGTCCACGGCCCGCGCGATCACGCCGTCCTGGAACGGCGACTCGTTGAAGTACAGGATGTCGTCCACGATCACGTCGCAGCCGAGCTGGAAGCGCAGGGCGCGGATGTTGTCGGCGAAGCTCGCGTCGCCGTTGATCGCGGTGGCGAAGCCGAGGCTCGCGTTCGGCGCGATGTCGTGGAGGATCTCCAGCATCGCGGTGCCCTCGTTGCCGGAGCCCTCCTGACCGGGGAGGACCTCGACGCCCGCGGGCAGCTCGCCGGCGGCCTGCGAGGTGGCCAGCGAGTCGACGCCGTCGGACAGCGCGCACAGCTTCACACCGGTGCCGGTGACGCGGAACTGGTCACGGGCGGTGTCGGCGGCGTGCGCCCGGTCGCCTTCGCCGGTCCGCACGGCCTGCGGCCCGACCAGGGCCTCCAGGGTGCGGGCCTCGATCTCGCGGGCCTTGTCCTCCTTGGAGGGCGCGGGATCGGCCTTGCGGTCCTGCTTGTTGAACGTCTTGTACTCGACCGCGGTCTCCACGCGACGCACGTCGCCGCGGGCGGAGAGGCTGGTCAGCGCGTTGAGCGGCAGCTGCGCGCGGACCGTCCCGCCCTCGGTGGACACCGAGCGGATGCCGCCGCCCGCGGCCTTCACGGCCGAGACCAGCTCATCGGTGACCTTGACCGCGCGGATGTCCACGAGAACGGTGTTTCCGCTGTGGACCGCGACCCCCGTCTGCAGCGCGGGGAGCCGGTTGAACGTGGTGGCGCTCGACCGGCGGCGCTGCTCGACCACGAGCGCGCTGTCCACCTTGGACTCGGCCGCGGTGAGCGACTTCTTGATGTCCTGCAACGCCGCGATCTGCGCGGCGGTCCTCTCCTCGACGCCCTTGGACGCCTTGGTCGGGTCGGCGGTGGCGGGCGACGTGACGCCCACCGTCAGCAGCACGGCGGCCCCCGCCGCGATCAGCGCGTTTCTTCGTGAACGACGTTCCGGTGAGCGCACAGGCGTCTCCCCCAGCTCGTGCGTGCCCCCGACGCACGCGACCTGCGATCGGATGTCTCCGACCGAGGGGTCAACGTATTGCGCACGGCCAAGTACCGTCTGCCACCGTTCGGCCTACTTCTCAGACCGTGAATCCATCACATTTCACAGTACAAAAGCATCTGTCCACAGCTGACCGGTCCGCCCGGACAGCGCGTCGAGCAGCGCCGCGGCCTGGTTGTCGGTCAGCGAGGCGATGAAGTCGACCACCGCCCGGCCACGGGCCAGCGCCCGGACGGCATCCGGCCCGGACGGTGTCTCCCCCGTGGCCCCGACCAGCACGGACGGGTCCGTCCGGGCCAGCGTCGCGTACTCCTCGCCCGCCAACTCGACCAGGTCGTGCAGCCGCCGCGGCAGCCGGTTCGCCTCGTGCCGGTCGGTGACCCACTGCTCCAGCGCCTCGACCAGCGCGGTGAGCAGCCGCGCCTGGCCGCGCTGGTGCAGCGCCAGGTCGGGGCGTTGCAGCACGAACCGGCGGTGCACGAACTTCAGCACCTGCACCTCGTGCCACTGCGGCACGGCCAGCACCACGTGCCCGGACCGGGTCGTCGGCTCCTCGACGACGCCCACCGAGTCCACCAGGCGACGCGTCCACCGCGCCGAGAACCCGGCGACGGCCTGCTCCGCCTCCACCGAGCCGTCGAACGGTACCGCCAGCAGGCCGTCCACCAGCTCGGCGCGCACCTTCGCCACCGCGTGCGCGAACGCGTCGTCGTCCACCGCCCACGAGTCCTTCGCGTGCAGCCGGCGGCGCAGCGCCTCCAGCGAACGGCCCGGCCGGCGTTCCTGGGCGGCCAGGTCGGCCGCGCTCAGCCCCGCCAGCTCCACCGCCCGGTCCAGCCACGTGTTCAGCTCGGCCGACACCGTCGCGTGCTGGAGCACGCCCACGCGGTGGAAGTCCTCCAGGTCGTGGATGGCGTAGGCGATGTCGTCCGCGGTGTCCATGACCGACGCCTCGACCGTCTGCTGCCACGGCTCCACCCGGCCCGCGTAGCACGCGCGGGCCTGCTCCACGTCCTCCAGCTCGGTGACGTAGGCGGAGAACTTGCTGGAACCGGTGCCCGGCGCGTCCACCGGTTCGGCCGCGCCGCGCGGCGGGGCGGGCAGGTCCCGCGGGTGCGGGGTCGGGTACGACAGGCGCGTCCACGGGTACTTCAGCATCGCCGCGCGCACCGCCACCGTCAGGTCGAGCCCGACCGCCGCCGGGCCGCGCACGTCCGTGGTCGTGACGATGCGGAACGACTGCGCGTTGCCCTCGAACCCGTCGGACAACCCGAACCGGTGCCGGGCCAGGCGGTCGAGCACCTCCTCGCCGAGGTGCCCGAACGGCGGGTGCCCGAGGTCGTGCGCCAACGACGCCGCCTCCACCACGTCCGGGTCGCAGCCGCCGAGCTTGTCCAGCAGGCTCGCCAGGTCGGCCCGCGCGGTGAGCCGCTCGGCGATCGCCCGCGCCGCCTGCGCCACCTTCAGGCTGTGCGTGAGCCGGTTGTGCACCAGCAGGCCCGAGCCGGTCGAGCTGACGACCTGCGTGACGCCGCCGAGCCGGGCGAAGAACGGCGAACTCGCCACGCGGTCCCGGTCGATCCGGAACGGGCTCGTGGCCAGGTCGGCCTGGACGGCGGCGTCCCCGCCGGAGCGGCGCAGGGTGCGGAGGTCGTCGGGGTCGTGGCGCATGGACGAGAACTTAGTCGCGGCCGAACGGCACACGCGCGGCGCTACCGTTGACCGGGCGGAGGGAGGCCGGCTTGGGGCGCGAGGAGCCGCGGCACCGGAACGCGTTCGTCGGTTCCGGCGAGTGGTTCGTCCAGGCGCGGGACGTGTCCGGCGGCATCCACTTCCACCCGCTGCTGCCGGGGCAGCCCGAGCTGCTTCGTGATCGTGACCAGCCGCGACTCGCTCCAGGCGCTGCGGGTCCGCTACCACGCCCTCTGCGCCGACCGTTCACCTGCGTCGGCTCGGGTCAGAACTGAAAAAGCCTTCAGGGGCACCCGGTCGATCGGGTGCCCCTGAAGGCGAAGAATGCTCGGCGGCGTCCTACTCTCCCACACCCTCACGAGTGCAGTACCATCGGCGCTGGAAGGCTTAACTACCGGGTTCGGAATGGGACCGG
>NZ_JBHYXZ010000098.1:0-32808 GCF_042752395.1 Actinosynnema sp. NPDC059335
GGCCAGGTCAGCATCGACTCCGCGGTCCACCAGTACTCCTGGAGCGTCTCGCCCTTCCAGGCGAACACCGGCACGCCCCGCGGCTCCTCCACGGTCCCGTGCGGGCCCACCACCACCGCCGCGGCGGCGTGGTCCTGGGTGGAGAAGATGTTGCACGAGGCCCACCGGACCTCCGCGCCCAGGGCGACCAGCGTCTCGATCAGCACCGCCGTCTGCACGGTCATGTGCAGCGAACCGGAGATCCGCGCGCCCTTGAGCGGGTAGACCTCCGAGTACTCGCGGCGCAGCGCCATCAGGCCGGGCATCTCGTGCTCGGCCAGCCGGATCTCCTTGCGGCCGAACTCGGCCAGGGAGAGGTCCGCCACGGCGAAGTCGATGCCGTTGCGGGTCTGGAGCCTCTCGGCGGTCATCGCGTGCTCCTCCATCTCGGGTAGGACGAACCGACACTACCGCCCGCCACGCCGGGCCACGGAGGTCGGCGGCAACTGCGCACCGATGGACCAGTATGGCGAAGCTGACACCAGGTTCGCGGGAGGATTGGTGCTGATTCCCGGCCCCGACACACGGGTGGTCGAACTGCGGGTGCACGGCGTGCAGGGCACGACCCCGCAGTCGTTGGTCGACGCGGTGGCGGCGGTGGACGTGGCGGGCGACGGGCTCGGCCGCCTGGTCCGCCCGGCCGACCGGCTCCGCAGACCGGCGCCCGGCCCGGTGCTCCAGGCCGCGGGCCGCCCGGTGCCGCGGGTCGTCGAGGGCTACGTGTGGGGCCGGATGACCTCGGGCGGCTGGGCCAAGGCGACGTGGGCGCTGCTGTTCCCGTTCTCGCTGGCCAACGTCGCCCACTGGATGCTGCCGCCCACCCCGGCCGGGTCGACGCCCGCGCACCTGCTCGGCATCGGGCTGCGCGCGTTGCTCCGGTTGGCGGCGCTGCTGCTGACCGTGCTGCTGATCGCCCAACTGGAGGTGATCAGCCTCGACCTGGTCGCCGCGCAGTGCCTCGCGCCGGGCGCGGCGTGCCGGTGGAGCGGCCCGTCGTGGCTGGGCACCACGCCGTGGGTGCGCGCCGCGGTGGGCCTCGGGCCGATCGCGCTGGCCGTGCTGGTGCTGCACCGCATGTCCAGTGTGGACTGGCGGATCGAGCGCAAGGAGGTGCCCGCGGCCGGCGCGCCGGGGTCCGGGCTGCCCGGCGCGCACGTGGCCACCGACCCGGACACGCCCGCGCTGCGGGTGCTGCACGTGGTCGCGGCCCTGGGCACGGCCGTGGTGGTCGCGCTGGGCGGTCCGGCGGGGCCCCTGCTCGCGCCGGGCGCGCACGGCGTGGCGATCGCGGCGTGCCGGGTGCTCGGGATCGCGCTGGTCGCGGTCGCGGCGCTGGGCGCGATGCTGCTGGACGACCCGACGGGCGGCGCGCCGCACCGGGGCGGCCGGTGGCTGCGGGCGGCGCTGGGCCGCGGGCCGCGACGCGTGCTGCACCTCGTCGCGTGGCTGTCGTTGCTGGTCACGGCCGCGTTGCTGGTCCGGTTGCCGCCAGAGCTGCCCGGTGCGGACCTGGCCGTGCAGATGGTGGCGGCGCTGCTGGCGCTGGTGTGCGTGCTGATCGCGGCGCTGCTGGCGCCGGCCGCGCTGCTGGCCCGGCGCACGTGGTCGGCGCAGCCGCGGGACCTGCGGCCGTGGGCGGGCGGCTGGATGGCCGCGCCGGTGGTGGCGGTGTCCGCGCTGCTGGGCGGCGGGTTCGGCGCGGGCGTGGCGCTGGCCGCGCAGCGCGTGCTCGGGCACGGCGTGCTGCCGCGCGGGTACGACTACATCGCGCTGCTGTGGGGCGTGGCCGGGGTGCTGGGGTTCCTGGCCGGGGCGGCGATGGCGGCCACCACCGGGATGGTGCGGTGGAGTTCGCTGCGGCGGGAGAAGGAGTGGGCGCGCGAAGCGGCCCTGCTGCACGCCGGGCGCGGCCGGGACGCGAAGCGCGCCGCGCGGGCGTGGTGGTGGGCGCGGTGGCAGCGCCGGCACAGCCACCACGTCGTGCTGGTCATGTCGTCGGTGCCGGCGGTCGGTGCGGCCCCCGCGGCGGTGCTGCGGCTGCGCGAGGTCGACCCGCCCGCGTGGGCGCGGCCGGTCGTCGCGTTCGGCGTGCTCGTGCTGGCCGTGCTGGCGCTGTCGCTGCTGCGCGCGGTGTACCTGGCCGCGCGGCGGCCGGACAAGGCCAGGCAGGTCGGCGTGCTGGCGGACCTGGCCGCGTTCTGGCCGCGCGAGGCGCACCCCGTGGTGCCGCCGTGCTACGCGTTGAAGGTCGTGCCCGAGCTGGTGGCGCGGGTGCGGGAGCACCTGGCCGACCCCGGCACGCGGGTCGTGCTGGCCGGGCACAGCCAGGGCAGCCTGCTCGCGGCCGTGGCGGCGGCGCGGCTGCTGGAGGAGCTGCCCCCGCACGACGCGGAACGCCTGGGCCTGGTCACGGCGGGGTCGCAGCTCCAGTGGGCGTACCCGCGGGCGTTCCCGGCGGTGGTGCCGCACGACTCGTTGGCGAAGCTGGCCGGGGGCCTGTCCGGGCGGTGGCGCGCGCTGTGCCGCGGCACGGACCCGCTGGGCGGCGCGGTGACGACGTGGAACCGGCAGGTGTTCGACGGGATGCTGCTGGGCGCGGGCTTCCGGGCCGACGGCACGTCGGGGGCGCTGCCGCCCGCGTCGCGGGGCCCGACGGGCGCGCTGGTGCTCGGCGGCGACCACTGGCTGCCGGACCCGCAGCGCGGGCCGTTCCCGGGTCGGCGGTGGGCGCCGGGCGTGAACCGGCACGCGGACTACACCTCCGACCCCGAGTGGGACCGGGCGATCGCGATCGCGGCCGGGCTGGAGGGCGTGACGCCGCCCGCGCCCGTGCTGCCCACCGCGCGGCAGGCGCCGGTCAGCTCCCCGGAATGGACGTGAGCAGGCGGTCGGCCGCGGCCGTGCGGCCCGCGCCGGCGAGCAGGCCGGCCGGGGCGAGCACGTAGTCGCGGTCGACCGCGACGGCGGCGGTGCGCAGGAACGGGCGCAGCACGGGGTCGGCGCGCAGCACCCGCTCGACGTCCGCAGTGGACTCGGCGTGCCGGAACACGCCACCGGACAGCACCAGCAGGCCCGCGCCCTTCGGCCCCAGCCGGCCGTCGACCAGCCTGAGGTGGCGGCGGACGGCCAGCACGGCGGCGAGCGCGGCCAGCCGCCGGTCCACCGCCGGGTCGTCGGGCAGCCAGGTCACGTCGGCGGCGCGGGCGGCGGCCTCCTCCTCCAGCACGGCGGCCTCGGCCTTGTCGACCAGCTTCTCCGCGACCGCCTCGGCCACCACGCCCGGCGCGGACCAGCGCAGGCCCAGGTCGCCCTCGACGGTGCGGCGGTCCGGCGGCAGCGCGACCACCCGCTCCGGGCCATCCACAGTGGACACGGCCGAGTAGACGTCGGTGGTCGCGCCGCCGACGTCCACCACGAGCACCGCGCCCTCCCGGTCCTGCCGGGCCAGCCGCGACACGCCCGCCAGCACCGCGTCCGGCGTGACCGCGCGGACGAGCCCGCGGAACCGGCGGCCGCGGGACAGGCCCTTGCCCCCGATCACGTGCTCCAGGAACACCTCGCGGATCGCCGCGCGGGCCGGGCCCGGCGCGAGTTCGCCCACGTCCGGCAGCACGTTCGCGGTCCGCACCACGGTCCGGCCCGCCAGCAGCCCGGCCGCCTCCGGCTGGGCCTCGACGTTGCCCGCGAGCACGATCGGGCAGGCGAGGCGGTTCGCGCCGAGCCGGCGGGCGTTGTGCAGCAGCACCGACGCGTCGCCGCCGTCCGTGCCGCCGACCAGCAGCACCAGGTCCGGCGCGGCCGCGCGCAGCGCCCGGACGCCCGCGCCGTCCAGCGGGCCGGCCGAGACGTGCACCACCTTCGCGCCCGCCGACAACGCCACCCGGTACCCGGCCTCGGCGCTGACCAGCCGTTCCTGCCCCACGACCGCGAGCCGCAGGCCGCCGCCCGCCGACGAGCACGCCAACGTGCCCCCCGAGGGGTTTAGCGCACCCGTGACCGCGTCAATACCTCGGAGCACCTCGGGCGGGGTGGTCGGGTGCTGCGCGGTGCCCAGCAACTCCCCGTCCTCCGACACGAGGGCGCCCTTGGTCCACGTCGAGCCGATGTCGAGGCAGAGCACCGTCATGGCGGCGAAACTACCGGCGCCGCCGGATGTCGGCGCCCACCTCTAGGCTGAACGGACCAGTCGGACGGGCCGTCCGCGGACCAGCGGCCACCACCACAGGAGGCGAGCGTGCCAGGCAACGGGCTGTGGCGCACCAAGACGATCGAGCAGTCGATCGCGGACACCGACGAGCCGGACACCAGACTGCGCCGGGACCTCACCGCGTGGGACCTGACGGTGTTCGGCGTCGCCGTGGTGATCGGCGCCGGCATCTTCACCCTCACCGCGTCCACGGCGGGCAACCTCGCGGGGCCGTCGGTGTCGCTGGCGTTCGTGCTGGCGGCGGTGGCCTGCGCGCTCGCCGCGCTGTGCTACGCGGAGTTCGCCTCCACCGTGCCGGTGGCGGGCAGCGCGTACACGTTCTCGTACGCGACCTTCGGCGAGTTCATGGCCTGGATCATCGGCTGGGACCTGGTGCTGGAGTTCGCGGTCGGCGCGGCGGCGGTGGCCAAGGGCTGGTCGCTGTACCTCCAGACGGTGCTGGGCCAGCTCGGCGTGTCGGTGAAGACCACCGCCTCGGTCGGCGGCGTCGACGTGGACTGGGGGTCGCTGCTGCTGATCGGGGTGCTGACCGTGCTGCTGGTGCTCGGCACCAAGCTGTCGTCGCGGGTCAGCGCGGTGATCACGGCGGTGAAGGTGGCCGTCGTGCTGCTGGTCATCGTGCTCGGGATCGGGTACGTCAAGGCGGCGAACTACAGCCCGTACATCCCGCCCGCCGAGTCCGGCGGCACCACCGGGCACGGGTTGGAGCAGTCGCTGTTCTCCCTGCTCACCGGCTCCGAGGGCAGCACCTACGGGGTGCTGGGGCTGCTGGCCGCCGCGTCGCTGGTGTTCTTCGCGTTCATCGGGTTCGACGTGGTCGCGACGACCGCCGAGGAGACCCGCAACCCGCAGCGCGCCGTGCCGCGCGGCATCCTCGGGTCGCTGGCCATCGTCACGGTGCTGTACGTGGCGGTGTCGCTGGTGGTGACCGGCATGCTGCCGTACGACCAGCTGAAGACGCAGCCGGACGGCACGCGGGCGACGCTCGCGACGGCGTTCTCGGCCAACGGCGTGGACTGGGCGGCCACGGTGATCTCGATCGGCGCGCTGGCCGGCCTCACCACGGTCGTGATGGTGCTGATGCTGGGCCAGTCGCGGGTGCTGTTCGCGATGTCCCGCGACGGCCTGCTGCCGCGCGGCCTGGCCCGCACCGGCAAGCACGGCACCCCGTTCCGGATCACGATCGTCATCGGCGTGCTGGTCGCGCTCGCGGCGGGCTTCTTCCCGGCGGGCAAGCTGGAGGAGATGGTGAACGTCGGCACGCTGTTCGCGTTCATCCTGGTGTCGGCGGGCGTGCTGGTGCTGCGCAAGACCCGCCCGGACCTGCCGCGCGGCTTCCGCGTGCCGTTCGTGCCCGTGGTGCCGGTGCTCGCGATCCTCGCCTGCCTGTGGCTGATGCTGAACCTGACCGCGCTGACCTGGGTCCGGTTCCTGGTGTGGATGGCGCTGGGCGTGGTCGTGTACTTCGCCTACAGCCGGCGGCACTCGCTGCTCGGCCGCCGGGGCGGCGCCGCCGTGCCCGTGGTGGAGCGGGACGAGATTCCGTAGCGTCGGGCGCGTGCCCGACCCGGTGCGCATCGAGATGTCCGGCGAGGCGACCGCGGTCGTCCAGGCCGGGTCGATCGTGGGCGGCGTGCACGTGCACGCGCGGCACGCCGCCCCCTCGCCGTCCCGGCCGATCACCGGGTGGCACCCGTTCGACCTGGACGTGCACCGGGCGGTCGCGGTCGGCGGCGCGGGCCTCCCGGACCTGCCGGCGTACCTGCCGCGCGAGCACGACCGGGAGCCGGCCGCGGTGCTCGCGGCGAAGCGCACCGCGATGGTGGTGCTGACCGGCGAGTCGTCCACGGGCAAGACCCGCGCGCTGTACGAGGCGGTCACCGCCGAGCCGGCCACGTGGCCGCTGCTCCACCCCCGCACGGCCGAGTACCTGCTGCACGTACTGGCGAACGGCGTCGAGCCCGGCACCGTCCTGTGGCTCGACGAGACCCAGAACCACCTGCTCGACACCCACGGCGAACGCGCCGCCGCCGCGCTGCGCACCCTGCTCGAACTGCCCGGCCCGTTCGTGGTCGTGGGCACCCTGTGGCCGCAGTACCGGTCCACCCTGACCGGCCCGAACCAGCCGCAGGCCCGCGCCCTGCTCCACCACCGCGTCACGCGGATCCGGGTCGCCAAGCGGTTCACCGCCGCCCAGATGGCCGCCACCCCGACCGACCCCCGGCCGGCGGAGGCCGGTCACCCGCCGACCGAACGGCTGCTGGCCGCCCTGGTCGACCGGGACGAGGACGAGTTGGCGATCAAGCTGGCCATCGGCGCGACCGCGGCGGAGTCGCTGGTGCGCGTGCTGGTGTCGAAGGGCAAGCGCGCCCGGGCCATCCGGCTCCTGCGCGACGGGTTCATCGAGCCGAGCGAACGACTCGTGTTCCACCGGCAAGTCCTGCCGGCGGACCTCCTGGCCGACGAAGGCCGCTGGGACGAGGCGTTGGAGCCGGCGAAGGGCGAGCACCGGGCGCAGGAGTGGATCCCGAAGCGGCTGGCCCTGGCGGGCAACCTCGACAAGTTGCGCGCCTTGGCCGACGCCGGCTCCGGCCACGCCGGGAAGGAGCCGGCCGCGCTGCTCGCCGAACGCGGCCGGCACGGGGAACTGCTCGACCGGACGCGGAGGGGCGACGAGCACTGCGCGCAGCGGCTCGTCGCCCTCGCCCACGAGGGGAAGGTGCCGAACGGCGAGCGGTTGCTCGCCGAAGGGCTATGACTTGGCCAGCGACCGGTCCAGGTCCGGCTCCAGGTAGATCAGCCGGGCCGCCGGCACCTTGTTCCGCACGCGCAGCTCGGCGGCGTCGATGGCCTCCGCCACCTCGGTCACCGACAGCCCCGGGTTCAGCGCGATCTTCGCCGCCACCAGCAGCTCGTCCGGCCCGATGTACTGCGTCTTGATGTGGATGACCCGCTGCACCTTGCCCGCCGCCAGCTCGTCCACGATCACGTCCAGCTCGGCGGGCGCCGCGCCCTCGCCGATCAGCAGCGACTTCATCTCGATGATCAGGATGATCGCGATCACGCCCAGCAGCGCGCCGATGCAGATCGTGCCGATGGCGTCCCACACCGGGTCGCCGGTCAGCGTCGACAGCCCGACCCCCATCAGCGCCAGCACCAGGCCGAACAGCGCGCCCGCGTCCTCCAGCAGCACGACCGGCAGCTCCGGCACCTTCGACTGCCGGATGAACTGCCACCAGGTCGCGTCGCCCTTGATCGCCTTCGACTCCACGATCGCGGTGCGGAAGCTGTAGGACTCCAGGCCGATCGCGACCACCAGGATGATCACCGCGACGATCGGGCTGCTCAGCTCCTCGTGCGCCTCCAGCTTGTGGATGCCCTCGTACAGGGCGAACACCGAACCGAGGCTGAACAGCAGCAACGCCACCACGAACGAGTAGAAGTACCGGTCGCGGCCGAACCCGAACGGGTGGTTCAAGGTCGCCTTGCGACGCGACGTCTTCTGCCCCAGGAGCAGCAAGCCCTGGTTGGACGTGTCCGCGACCGAGTGCACCGACTCGGCCAGCATGGACGACGATCCGGTGATCAGGAAGCCCACGAACTTCGCCGCGGCGATCCCGGCGTTGGCCACCAGCGCGGCGATGATCGCCTTGGTCCCGCCCCCTGCTGACACGGTTGCTCCCTCAGCGCACAGGTCCGAATTGTCGGTGTGACCCTACTCAACGCCGGGGGTTGCCCGGAAAAGCTGGGTGTCAACCTCGGCGGTGATCATCGCGGCCGGATCGCTCGCGGGCAACCACACGGACTGGCCCCGGTTCAGCTCCAGCACCTCGTCGCCGGTCGACAGCCGCGCCCGGCCCCGCGTGCAGAGCAGGATCTGCGGACCGCTGTGGTCCACCCGGACCCGCGTGCCCGGCCCGACCTCGATCCGGGACAGCTCGAACTCCGGGCACGGCGTCCGGTACGCCCACAGGCCGGGCGAGGTCTCCTCCCCCGTCTGCACGGGCATGTCGCCGCACCGGAAGTCCAGCACGCGCATCAGCTCCGGCACGTCCACGTGCTTGGGCGTCAACCCGCACCGCAGCACGTTGTCGGAATTCGCGAGGATCTCCACGCCCGTGCCGTGCAGGTAGGCGTGCAGGTTGCCGGCGGGCAGGTAGATCGCCTCGCCCGGCTGGAGCACCAGCCGGTTGAGCAGCAGCGCGGCCAGCACGCCCGCGTCGCCGGGGTACGCCTCGCCCAGCTCCAGGACCGTGCGGCACTCCAGGTCGAACTCGCCGTGCTCCTTCACGTGCAGCACGCACGCGTCCAGCACCTGCGGCAGCAGCATGTCCAGCGCCGTCTGCGGCAGCGTGATGAGGGTGGTGAACAGGGCGCGCAGGCCGTTGCCGTCCGGCTGGGCGGCCAGCAGCTCGGCGTACGGGGCGAAGTCCGGCGCGTCCAGCGACCGCAGCAGCGCCACCGTGCGGGCGGGGTCGCGGAACCCGGCCAGCGCGTGGAACTCGGTCAACGCGCAGATCAGCTCCGGCTTCGCGGACGGGTCCTTGTAGTTGCGGATCGGCGAGTCGATCGGCACGCCCGCCGCGTCCTCGGCGGCGAACCCGTTCGCGGCCTGCTCGGCCGACGGGTGCGCCTGCAGGCTCAGCGGCTCGTCCGCGGCCAGCACCTTGAGCAGGAACGGCAGCCTGCTGCCCCAGCGGTCGGCGTGCCGGGCGCCGAGCTGTCCCTCCGGGTCGTCGGCGAGGAGGTCGAGCAGCGACCGCGCCTCGCCGTCCGGCCCGACGAGCCGCGACGGGTCGCCGGGGTGCGCGCCCATCCACAGCTCGGCCTCGGGGTGGGGGGTCGGCACCTCCTTGCCGAGCAGCTCGGCGATGGCCGTGCGCGATCCCCACGCGTACGCCCGCACCGCGTTGTGCAGCAGGTCCACAGTCATCCCCTCACACGGCCGGCGCGTACAGCCCGGGTCCGCCCAGCGTGCCCGCCGCCAGCCCCAGGTACAGCGCGGCCAGCTCGAACCGCAAGGCGAGCAGCGCGGCACACACGGCCTCGCCGCCGCCGACCTCCTCGGCCGGTTCGAGCACGTCGGCCCCGGACAAGGTCTCCATCGCGACCCGCCGGGCGAACTCGGCCTGCGGGCCCCGGCGCACGGCCACCAGCAGCACGCGGACCAGGCCGTCGTGCTCGTCGTCCGGGTCGGCGAACAGGTCCGCGCCCGACGTGCCGTGCACCGCCCGGCGGTGCAGCACCGACCGGGTCAGGGCCTGAGGATAGCCGGCCACGTCGCTCACCACGCCCGCGTAGGTCGCGAGCACGCCCGCGCCGTGCGCGGCCACCGCCGTGGCCAGGTCGTCCAGGCCCCACAGCAGCGGGGTGCGCTCCGCCACCCGCAACGCCAGCGTCTTCGCCGGGTTGACGAACGGCTCGTGCACCGGGTGGCAGCGCTCCGCCTCGCGGTCCAGCTCGTCCGCGACCGCCTGCACGTCCACGTCGAGCAGGCCCAGCGCGTTCAGCGCCACGACCCACGCGGCGAACCCGCGGGCGAAGCCGAAGCCCTGCGGCACCGGCACCCGCGGCGGGATGAGCAGCGCGTGCTGCGCGGCCGACGCGGCCACCGGGCCGTCCGGCTCGGCGGTCAGCAGCACGCGCGCGCCGCGCCGGGCCACCCGGTCCACCGCCTCGGCCATCCGCACGTCGCCCGGATCCTCGGTGTGCGCGAGGACCACGTCCAGCGCGCCCACCCACGTCGGCACCTCGTCGGCCACCACGACCGGCACCGGGCAGCGCGGTCCGAGCAGCGCGGTCACCACCCCGGCGATCGCGCCGCCGACGCCGGGCCGCGTGACCAGCACCAACGCCCGCGGGCGGTCCTGGAACACCCGCTCGACGCCGAGTTCGGCGGCCGCCTCCGCGGTCGCCCGGACCTGCGCGCCCGCCCGTGCGGCGGCGCGCAGCAGCCCTTCCCGGTCGGCGTCGATGAGCCGGGACTGGTCGTCGAGCAGGCTGTCGTCAAGCACCCGAACTCACCCGGCCGTCGGCTCGACAGCCTCGTCCAGCAGCAGCACCGGGATGCCGTCCCGGACCGGGAACGACCGGCCGCACGAGGTGCAGGTCAGGTAGTCCGCCAGCGGGTCGGCGGGGGTGCCGACCCGCAGCGGGGCGTGCTCGGGGCACGGGCAGGCCAGGATCTCCAGCAACTGCGCGTCCAGTTGGACTGCCACGGCGCTCATCCCCTCACGATCGCCAGGACCTCGTCGCGCAACGCGGCGACCGAGGCCGCGTCGGCGGCTTCGACGTTGAGCCGGAGCAGCGGCTCGGTGTTGGAGGCACGGAGGTTGAACCAGGAGCCGTCCGGCAGGTTCACCGTGAGGCCGTCCAGCTCGTCGAGCTCGACGCCCTCGCGGCCGCCGAACTCGGCCTTGATCGCGGCCAGCCTGCCCTGCTGGTCGGCCACCGTGGAGTTGATCTCGCCCGACGCCGCGTAACGCGAGTAGTCGCTGGTCAGGGCGGACAGCGTGCCGTCCTGCTCACCGAGCGCGGCCAGCACGTGCAGCGCGGCCAGCATGCCCGTGTCGGCACGCCAGAAGTCGCGGAAGTAGTAGTGGGCGGAGTGCTCGCCGCCGAAGATGGCCCCCGTCTTGGCCATCTCCTCCTTGATGAAGGAGTGGCCGACGCGGGTGCGCACCGGCACGCCGCCGTGCTCGCGGACGATCTCCGGCACGGCGTGCGAGGTGATCAGGTTGTGGATGATCGTGCCGCCGGGGTCCTTGGCCAGCTCGCGCACGGCGACCAGGGCGGTGATGGCCGACGGGGACACCGGCTCGCCCCGCTCGTCCACGACGAAGCAGCGGTCGGCGTCGCCGTCGAACGCCACGCCCGCGTCCGCGCCCTCCCGGCGGACCCGTTCCTGCAGGTCCACGATGTTGGCCGGGTCCAGCGGGTTGGCCTCGTGGTTGGGGAAGTTGCCGTCCAGCTCGAAGTACATCGGGACGATCTCGATCGGCAGGCCCTCGAACACCTTCGGCACGGTGTGCCCGCCCATGCCGTTGCCCGCGTCCACCACGACCTTCAACGGCCGGCTGCCGCTCAGGTCGACCAGTTCCCGCAGGTAAGCGGCGTACTCGGTGAGCATGTCCTGCTCGGTGACCTTGCCCTTGGCCACGCCCTCGGCGTCCGGCACGCCCTGCTCGGCGTCCTCGCGGATCTGCGCCAGGCCGCTGTCCTGGCCGACCGGCGCGGCGCCCGGGCGGCACAGCTTGATGCCGTTGTACTTGGCCGGGTTGTGGCTCGCGGTGAACATCGCGCCGGGCAGGTCGAGCTTGCCGGAGGCGAAGTACAGCATGTCGGTGCTGGCCAGGCCGATGCTGACCACGTCGACGCCCTGCGCGGTGACGCCCTCGGCGAAGGCCGCCGCGAGACCGGGCGACGAGTCGCGCATGTCGTGCCCGATCACCACGGCGGGGCCGCCGACCAGGCGGGCGAAGGCGGCGCCGAAGTCACGGACGACGTCGGCGTCGAGCTGCTCACCGACGACACCGCGGATGTCGTAAGCCTTGACGATGCCGGACAGATCGCGCACGGCCACACTCCCAAGTTGGCTCTTGACACTGCCCTGGGAAGCCTACCGGCGCGCGCGGGGGCGTCGTGCCCGGTCGCTGAGTCTGCGTTCAGTCCTCGTTGGGATCGGGCAGAACCCGCAGGTGGCCACGCCGGACGGTGCCCGCGGGCAGCTCCGGCAGCTCGACCGGCGGGGTGGCGCGGCCCGCCTCCCGGACGGCCTCGGCCAGCGCCGTCAGGTCGTCCACGGTCGGCTCGGGGGCCCGGAACTCGCCCTGGTGCCGGACGACCTCCCAGCCGCGCGGCGCGGTGAGGCGCAGGGCGTGCTCCTCGCAGAGGTCGTAGGAGTGCGGTTCGGAGTACGTCGCCAGGGGTCCCACGACGGCGGTGGAGTCCGCATAGGCGTACGTGAGCGTGGCGACTGCCGGGTTCGCGCACCCGGTTCGCGAGCACCGTCTCACGCTCCGCACGGCGGGGACGATATCGCGTCCCGCGCGGCGTGTGTTGGATTACCTCCGGCGCGGCGTTGGAGGTGGCGCCGCGGATCGGCGAGTTGCCTGGTCGCGGACGTCCGCGGCGGGGACGGGCGTACGGCGGCGGTCGCGGTGCAACTACCCTCTACCTCGTGGTGATGGCTCGGGGTTCACGGCGTCAGGGCGCTCCGCGGCGGCGCAACCGCGACCGGCACGGGCGGGGGTTGCGCGGCCCGCTCTACCCGGCCACGCTGCCGGCGGCGCGCAGCCGGGCGGAGCGGTTCGACGCGCTGGTGCTGGAGGCGCTGGAGCCGATCGAGGCGCGGTGGCGGACGGAGTTGACGCGGCTCGACGTGGCCGTGGACGACGTGCCGGACGTCCAGGGCGACGACGGCGACGTGGTCGAGGACGGCAACGTGCCGCTGGCGCGGCTGGTGCCGGCGGGCACGGACCGGCGGGCCCGCATCGTGCTGTACCGCCGGCCGCTGGAGGCGCGGGCGAAGGACGGCGCGGACCTGTCCGACCTGGTGCACGACGTGCTGGTGGAGCAGGTGGCCAACTACCTGGGCCTGGACCCGGACGTGATCGACGGCGAGTGACCCGAACGCTCAACTCGGGTGTTCCGAACGTAGGACACTCGCGTTCCGAACGTAGGACTCGCGCGTGAGTCCTACGTTCAGGTACCCCGAGTTCAACGCTCGGGGCGGCGGCGGGAGGGGATGGCGGTCAGCACGGTGAAGAGGGCCGCGGCCGCCTGGACCATCAGGAGCAGTTCGCGCAGGGTCGAGGAGACCTCCACGCGCACCTCCGAGGCCGTCGTCGGCACGGTCACGCCCACCAGGTGACCCCAGGCCCGCACGAGCGTCACCTCACGACCGTCCACCCACGCCCGCCAGCCCGGCTCCTCCTCCGCCGCCAGCACGAGCAACCGCCCCTCGGGCCCCTCCGACACCCGCACGGCCACCTCCGGCGGCGCGGCCTCGACCGGGGCGATGCCGGGCGCGCCCAGCTCCACGGGCGGGTCGCCGCCGGTCCGCGCCCGCCGCGCCAGCTCCGGCGACAGCAGCACGGCGTTGCCCGCCGCCAACTGCACCCGCAGCACCGGCCGCCCGTCCGACATCGACGGCGCCACGGCCACCAGGTCGCCCACCGCGTCCCGCAGCCGCTGCGCCGCCCGCAGGTCCGGCACCACGACGAACGCCACACCGGACGCCGCCGCCTGCGCCAACGCGACCCGCGCCGCCGACGGCGACCCGCCGGTCAGGTCGCGCGTCCACCGCTCCAACCGGGCGGTCGCCGTCGCCACCGGCACGTAGTCGTCGTCCCCGAACGCGGGCAGCCGCCCGGCGACCAACCGCGTCGGCGCGCCCAGCACCAGCACCGACCGCCCGGTCCGCGGCAGCTCCTGCGCCACCGTCTCCGGCAACCGGGCCGCGTCCGCCGTCAACGCGCCCGACCGCAGCCCGGCGAACCCCGCCGCGGCCAGCCCCAGCACCGACACGACCCCGAGCACCGACACCACCCGCCGCCACGGCACCGGCACCGCGTCCCGCCGGAACGCCGCCAGCACCACCCACAGCAGGCCCCACCCGACCAGCACCAGCGGCCCGCCGGTCCAGCCGTGCGTCGCGTCGCCGCCGGGCAGCGGCCGGACCGGCACGGTCCGCAGCACGATCACCGAGAGCCCGCCGAGCACCACCACCGCGAGCCCCGCCCACATCGACCGCGACGGCCGCAGCACCAGCGCGAACACCGCGAACGCGACCACCGCGAACCCGACGAACGGCACCGCGCCCGTCCCGCCCGGCCGCAGCGACAGCAGGTCCACCAGCCCCACGTGCGGCGACGCCACGAACGCGCCCACCCCGTGCAGCACCACGGACGGGTGCTGCAACACCACCGCGGGCCACGGCAGCAGCAACGCCATCGGCAGCAGCACGACCATGAACAACGACGCCACCCGCCGCCGCCCGTCGCCGGGCCGCCCCGGCACCACCACGAACCCGACCAGCGCCGCCACCGCCACCAGCCCGTGCACCAGCGGCGAGAACGCCCCCACCGCCGCCACCGCCAACGCCGTGCCCGACGCCACCGGCAGCCACGCCGCGCCCGCGCCACCCCGCAGCACCGACATCACCCCGGCGAACACCACCGGCGCGAGGACGTGCACCACGACCACGTCGAGCCGTCCCTGGCTCACCGCCGCCGTGGCCGCCGGCAGCAGCGCGTACGCCGCCGCCACGAACGCGCGCACGGGCCGCCGCACCGGCACCCGCCGTGACGCCACGTACGCCAGCAGCCCGGCCAGCGGCGCGTCGCCGAGGAACAGCACCGCCACCACCGCCGCGGGCGACCCGAGCAGCGCGCCGACCGTGCCCAGCACCGCCAGCGCGGCCGGCGCGGGCGCGGTCGTCCCGCCCGCCACCGGGTGCCAGGACGCCAGGTAGGACGACCAGGTGCTCGCCAGGTCGCCCACCGGCAGCAGCCGCCCGCCGCTCAGGTCGAGCCCGATCCGGGAGGCGTTGGCCAGCACCCCGACCACGGTCAGGCCCACCACCAGCAACAACGGCGGGCCGAGGAGCAGCGACCACAGCAACCGGGCCCGGTCCACCTCCACGAACACCAGGCCCGGCGACGCCGGCGCGGTGGCCCCGCGCGGCACGGGTGACGGTCGCGGCTTGGGCGAGGGCCGCAACGCCGGGGGCAGCGCCGCCTCCACCGGCACGGTCACCGCCGGACGGCGCAGCCCGCCGGTCGCGCGCACCGGGCGACGCCGGGACAGCACGCCGGCCGGCAGCGCCGACGGGCCGACCGCCGGACGCTCCACTTCGGACGGCAGCGACCACGTGCGCGGCCACGCCTCGTCCTCCGGCAGCCGGCCCAGCGCCAGGTCCGCCTCGACCCGCCGCCGGATCAGCGCGGCCGACGCGGCGCTGACCGCGTTGCGCAACCTGGTGACCCGACTGGTGAACAGGCCCCGCACGACCCCGTGCGCGGGCCGTGCGGCACGTCCGGCCACCAGCCCGGCCCGCCCGCTCAGCAGGTACCGCAACGCGCCCAGTTCGGCGTGCGCGTCGGAGAACCGCCGCAGCAGCAGGAACCCGAGGGCGCGCAGCACCGCGAGCACGGCGATCCGCGGCAGCCCCAGGACGAACGAGACCGTGCCGCAGTTGACCAGGAACGTGCGCAGCCCGTGCGCCCGGTCCACGCCACGCACGGCCGGCCCCGGCCGGGCCACCGCCGCGTCCAGCCGCCGCGTGCCGCGGGCCGCCGCCCGCGCGTGCCGCATCCGCGCCACGGGCACGGACAGCACGAGGTGGCCCGCGAGGTTGACGCGCCAGCCGAAGTCGATGTCGTCGCGCAGCAAGGGCATCGCGCGGTCGTAGCCGCCGACCTCCTCCCACACCGCGCGGCGCACCAGCGAGCCCGCCGACGGCACGGCCAGCGCCTCGGTGCTCTGCTGGAAGGACCCGGCGGACTCCACCCGGCCCATGCCGGTCTGCCGGTGGCCGGACGCGTCGGTCGACAGCCCGGCCTCCACCACCAGCCGCGGGTCGGCCCAGTCCAGGCTCAGCGGGCCCAGCACGGCCGCGGACGGCGACACCTCGGCCGCGGTCAGCAGCGCGGACAGGCAGTCCGGTTCGGGGGCGCAGTCGTCGTGCAGCAGCCACAGCCACGCGCCCGGGTCGCCCCAGCGACCCACGGCGTGCCCGACGGCGGCGTGCACGGCCGCGCCGAACCCCGTGCCGCGGGGCAGCGTCAGCACGCCGTCGATCACCCGATCGGGACCGGTGGCGGCTTCGGCGAGGAGCTTCGCGGTCCCGTCCACGGAACCCGTGTCGACCGCGATCACGTGCCGGGGGCGCGGCCGCTGGCGGCGCAGCGCCGAGAGCGCCGTGCCGAGCCACCGCTCGCCGTCGTGGCACACCAGCACCGCCAGCACGGGCGCGGTGCGCAGCCGCGGAGTGGCCCCGCTCGTCAAGTGCCGCTCCTCGTTGCTCCGACTACGCCGTGGGACGCCCACGGTAAGCCAGAGCGAGCGCGCGGGCGATCACCCGGCGCGCTTTTTGAGCTTCCTCCGCTCGCGCTCGGACAACCCGCCCCAGATGCCGAAGCGCTCGTCGTGCTGCAGGGCGTACTCCAGGCACTCGGAGCGCACCTCGCAGCCGAGGCAGATCCGCTTGGCCTCCCTGGTCGAGCCGCCCTTCTCCGGGAAGAACGCCTCCGGGTCGGTCTGCGCGCACAGGGCGCGCTCCTGCCAGTCCTGCTCGTCGGCCGCGTCGAACAGGTCGAGCACGACCGGCTCCGGTGCCGGGACGTCCCCGTCCACGATGCGACCCCCGTCGAATTCCTGCATAGTCCGCCTCCTCGCCTTCCGCTCTCCCCGGTTGGCGGACACCACTCGCCGTCCCCACAACGACGAATGACACCGATGTGATTACACCTGTGTCACAACACGCGGTCAAGCGGAGTCCACAGGTCGGGGGATATTCGCGCAGATGGCCTGAAAAGCCTTGACTGACAGCACAGACGGTGAGTGAGGCGGTGCGCCGAGCGATGACCGCTGCCCGGATGGCCCAACGGACGGCCTTGTGACCGGACGGCCCCGGGAGGCCACACTGGAGGGGTGAAGCGATCAGCGGTGCGACCGAGTCCACTGTTCCTCAGCCTGCTCGCGGTGACGGTGGCGGGCGCCGTGCTGACCCTGTTCGACGGCTCCGACGCCGCGCTCACCGCCGGCACGGTGCTGTTCGTCCTCGGCGGGTGGGCGGTTTCGCTGTGCCTGCACGAGTTCGGCCACGCGATCGTGGCCTACCGCGGCGGCGACTACGCCGTGCAGGCCAAGGGGTACCTGACCCTCGACATCCGCCGCTACACCGACCCGGTGTTCAGCATCGTGCTGCCGTTGGTGCTGCTGGCGTTCGGCGGCATCCCGCTGCCCGGCGGCGCGGTGTGGATCAACCACCACGCCCTGCGCGACCGGCGGGTGGAGTCGATGGTGTCGCTGGCCGGGCCGCTCAGCAACCTGGTGCTCGGCGTGCTGCTGTCGCTGTCGGTGATCCTTTTCACGCCGCCCCCGGGTTTGGCGGCCGCGCTGTCGTACCTGGCGGCCGTGCAGGTCCTCGCGTTCGTGCTCAACATCCTGCCGATCCCCGGCCTGGACGGGTGGGGCGCGATCGAGCCGTACATGTCGTACTCGGCGCGGCAGTTCGGCGCGAAGGCGCGGATGTGGGCCCCGTTCGTGCTCTTCGCCGTGCTGATCGGGTTCCCGACCATCGGCCGGCTGTTCTTCGAGGCCGGGTACACCGTGTTCGAGCTGATCGGCGGCGACCGGTGGCTGGCGGCCATCGGGCAGGGCACCTTCCTGTTCTGGCGCTGAGCCCTCGGTGGGAGGATGGCGACTCGTGAAGGTCGTCGTACTGGTTGGCGGGGTTGGCGGGGCGCGGTTCCTGGTCGGGCTGAGGAGCCTGCTGGCCGGTCCGGAGCACGAGATCACCGCCGTGGTGAACACGGGTGACGACGTGTGGATGCACGGGTTGCGGATCTGCCCCGACCTGGACACCTGCATGTACACCCTGGGTGACGGGATCGACAAGGAGCGCGGCTGGGGGCGCGCGGGCGAGACCTGGTCGGTCAAGGAGGAGCTGGCCGCCTACGGCGCGGACCCGACGTGGTTCGGCCTGGGCGACCGCGACATCGCCACCCACCTGGTGCGGACCCGGATGCTGCGCGCGGGCTACCCGCTGTCGGCGGTCACCGAGGCGTTGAGCCACCGCTGGCAGCCGGGCGTGCGGCTGCTGCCGATGTCGGACGACCGGGTCGAGACGCACGTGGTCGTGACGACCGAGGAGGGCGAGAAGGCGATCCACTTCCAGGAGTGGTGGGTCAAGCACCGGGCCCAGCTGCCCGCGCGGTCGTTCGCGTCGGTCGGGGTGGAGACGGCGACGCCCGCGCCGGGCGTGCTGGACGCGCTGCGCGACGCCGACGCGGTGCTGATCGCGCCGTCGAACCCGGTGGTGAGCGTGAACACGATCTTGGGCGTGCCCGGGGTGCGCGACGCGTTGCGCAAGACCGAGGCCGGTGTCGTGGGGCTCTCCCCGATCGTCGGCGGCAAGCCACTGCGCGGGATGGCGGACGCGTGCCTGTCGGCGATCGGCGTGGAGACCTCGGCCGAGGCCGTCGGCCGGTACTACGGGTCGCGCAAGACCACGGACCAGGGCGTGCTGGACGGCTGGCTCGTGCACACCGGCGACCGGTCGGACGTGCCGGGCGTGGCGGTGCGCGCCGTGCCGCTGCTGATGTCCGATGTGGACGCGACGGCGGCGATGGCGCGGGCGGCGCTGGAACTGGCCGGTGTCGACGTTGGCTGACCACGCGGCCCCCGCGCCGATCACGTTGCTGCCGGTGACCGGGTTGCCGGAGTTCCGGCCCGGTGACGACCTGGCGGGAGCGCTCGCCGAGGCCGCGCCCTGGCTGGCCGACGGCGACGTCGTCGTGGTGACGTCCAAGGTGTTGTCCAAAGTGGAAGGTCGGCTGGTGTCGGTGCCGGCCGACCCCGAGGCCCGCGACGCCGTGCGGCGGCAGTGGGTCGAGGCCGAGTCGGTGCGCGTGCTGGCGCGGCGCGGGCGGACGTTGATCACCGAGAACAAGCTCGGGATCGTGCAGGCGGCGTCCGGTGTGGACGCGTCGAACGTGGCCGGTGACGAGATCGCGTTGCTGCCGGTGGACCCGGACGGGTCGGCGGCGGCGCTGCGGGCGGCGCTGGCGGCGCGGCTGGGCGTCTCGGTGGCGGTCGTGGTGACCGACACGATGGGCCGGGCGTGGCGGGTGGGGCAGACGGACGCCGCGATCGGCGCGTCCGGGCTGGCCGTGCTGCACCGGTACGCGGGTTCGGTGGACCGGCACGGCAACTCCCTCGTGGTGACCGAGGTCGCGGTGGCCGACGAGATCGCGGCGGCGGCCGACCTGGTGAAGGGCAAGCTGGGCGCGGTGCCGGTGGCGGTGGTGCGCGGGCTGCCGGTGTCCGACGACGGGTCGTCCGCGCGCGACCTGGCGCGGCCGGTCGAGGACGACCTGTTCCGGCTGGGCACGGCCGAGGCGGTGGCGCGGGGCCGGGCCGAGGCGGTGCTGCTGCGGCGTTCGGTGCGGTCGTTCGCCCCCTCGCCGGTCGACGTGGAGGCCGTGCGGCGGGCGGTGGGCGCCGCGTTGACCGCGCCCGCGCCGCACCACACGCGGCCGGTGCGGTTCGTGCGGTTGACGGCCAGGCGGGACGAGCTGCTGGACGCGATGGCCGAGCGGTGGCGGGCGGACCTGCGGGGCGACGGGCTGTCCGAGGAGCGGATCGCGGCGCGGGTCGCCCGGGGCGACATCCTGCGCGACGCGCCGGAGGTCGTGGTGCCGTTCCTGGTGCGGGAGGGCGCGCACGCCTACCCGGACGAGCGACGTGCCGAGGCGGAGCGGACCATGTTCACGGTCGCGGGCGGCGCGGCGGTGCAGGGGCTGCTGGTGGCGTTGGCCGCCGAAGGGCTCGGGTCGTGCTGGGTGTCGTCGACGATCTTCTGCGCGGACGTGGTGCGGGACGTGCTGGGGCTGCCGGAGGGCTGGGAGCCGCTGGGCGCGGTGGCGATCGGGCACCCGGAGCAGGAGCTGACGCCGCGGGAGTTGAGCGGGCTGGACGAGAGGTTCCTGGAGCTGTGAACGCCGGTCTGCACGCCGACGCGGTGGCGACGTTGTCCTCGTGGCGTCCCGCGGACCCGGCGCAGGAGTCGCTGCGGCAGGCCTACCTGGGGTTCCTGGCGGCCCGGGAGGACGCGTGCCTGCGGTCGTGCGAGCCGGGGCACGTCACCGCGTCGGCGCTGGTGGTGGACGCGTCCGGTGATCGGACGTTGCTGACCCTGCACCCGCGGGTGGGCCGGTGGCTCCAGTTGGGCGGGCACTGCGAGCCGTCGGACACGACGCTCGCCGGCGCGGCGCTGCGCGAGGCGACGGAGGAGTCCGGGATCGCGGGCCTGCGGATCTCGCCGGAGCCGATCCACCTGGACGTGCACCCGATCACGTGCTCGCTGGGCAAGCCGACGCGCCACTTCGACGTCCGCTTCCTGGTCCGCGCCCCGCTCGACGCCGCGCCGCTGCGCAGCACCGAGTCGCTGGACCTGGCCTGGTGGCCGGTGACCGCCCTGCCCCCCGACTCGACCGACCTGCACCCGATCCTGACCGCCGCCACCCCTCACCTCCCCTAACCCCCGCGTGAGTCCAACCTCCGACGCTCGAGAGTCCTACGTTCGCGCACCCTGAATTCAACGCTCACGACGAGCGGTGGGCGGCGAGTGTTGAGTTCAGGTGTCCTGGACGTTGGACTCTCGGGCCCCGAACGTAGGACTCACGCGCCGTGAGTGTTGGACTCACGCGGCGTGAAGGTTGGACTCTCGAGGTCAGGAGTCGCCGTTCAGGCGTTGGGTCAGGCCGGGGCGGTGTTGGGGTTGGCCGCCGGAGAGGCGCTGGGACAGGGTCGGGCGGGCGGTCGGGACCTGCTGGACGGTCGGGACCGGGCCCGGGGCCACGCGCAGCTCCGGTTCGGGTTCGGGCGCGGGAGGCGGTGGCGGGGCGGGCTGACCTGCGGCGACGTGCGCGGACAGGACCATGGTCGAGTCGGGGTCGGCACCGCGCGGGTCGGCCGCGTTGACCACGGCGCGAGGGATCTGCTGGGTCGCCGACGAGTCCATGGGTGACGTCATGTTGTCCGGCGTCACGACGTGGATGCCACGTGCACGAGCACGGGCCAGCGCCGCGTCGGCCCGAGCGCGGGGGTCCATCCGGATCTCTCCTGCGGGTGCCTTGGGCCGGCGGGGACGCCGGCGTGCCGATCGGTGGCGCTCGTCGACACGGACCACCGCCCGTGCCGCCGGAGTGCTCGTGCCAGAGTATTCGCAAACCACGGGTGGAAGTAAGCGCGGGAGGAAAACGGCATGTCGGAGCTGCACGGCGCGGAGGCAGTGGTTCTGGTCGGGGGCAAGGGAACCCGGCTGCGGCCGCTGACACTGTCCGCCCCCAAGCCGATGTTGCCCACCGCCGGGGTGCCGTTCCTCACCCACCTGCTGTCCCGGATCCGGGCGGTCGGCATCACCCACGTCGTCCTCGGCACGTCCTACAAGGCCGAGGTCTTCCAGGAGCACTTCGGCGACGGCGCGGCGCTCGGCCTGGAGCTGGAGTACGTGGTCGAGGACGTGCCCCTGGACACGGCGGGCGCGATCCGCAACGTCGCCCACAAGCTGCGCGAACCCGACGTCGTGGTGTTCAACGGCGACATCCTGTCGGGCGTCGACCTGCGCGCCGTCGTCGACACGCACCGGCGCGCCGAGGCCGACGTGACGCTGCACCTGGTGCAGGTGGACGACCCGCGCCGGTTCGGCTGCGTGCCCACGGACGCCGACGGCCGCGTCACGGCGTTCCTGGAGAAGACCGACAACCCGCCGACGAACCAGATCAACGCGGGTTGCTACGTCTTCCGCCGCGAGGTGATCGACGGCATCCCGGCGGGTCGGCCGGTGTCGGTGGAGCGGGAGACGTTCCCCGGCCTGCTGGCCGCCGGCGCCCGCGTCCAGGGGCACGTCGACTCGTCGTACTGGCTCGACCTGGGCACGCCGGCCGCCTTCGTGCGGGGTTCGGCGGACCTGGTGCGCGGGATCGCGCCGACCGACGCCCTCACGTCGCAGGGTGACGCGGTCGTCCTCGACGGCGCCGCGGTGGACGAGAGCGCGGTGGTGAAGGGCGGCACGACGGTCGGCCGCGGCTGCACGGTCGCCGCCGGCGCGGTGGTCGACGGCTCGGTGCTGTTCGACGGCGCGGTCGTCGGCGAGGGCGCGCGCGTGGAGCGCAGCGTGCTCGGCGCGAACTCGCTGGTCCAGGCCGGCGCCGTGGTGTCCGACGCGGTGATCGGCGACAACGCGGTCATCGGCGCGGGCTGCGAGCTGATCAACGGCGCACGCGTGTGGCCGGGCGTCGTCCTCCCGGAGGGCGGTGTGCGGTTCTCCGCCGACGTGTGACGGCCACCGATGCCGACTAGGACCTGGACGCCGACGTTCCCGCTGGACCTCGCCGCGCTGCTGCTGCCGTTGCGGCGGGGTCCGGGCGACCCGACGTTCCGCGCCGACGACGGGGTGTGGCTGGCCGCCAACACCCCGGCCGGGCCGGGCACGCTGCACGTCCGCCGCACGGACGTGGTGGAGGCCACCGCCTGGGGCGACGGCGCGGGCTGGCTGCTCGACGGCCTGCCGGCGCTGCTCGGCGCGGCCGACGACGACTCGGCGTTCGAGTGCCACCACCCGCTGGTCGCGGAGGTGCGGCGACGGCGGCCGGGCCTGCGGCTCGGCGCGACGGGCCGCGTCTGGGACGCCCTGCTGCCCGCGATCCTGGAGCAGAAGGTGACCGGCGTCGAGGCGTTCCGGTCCTACCGCGAGCTGACCCGCAGGTTCGGCACGCCCGCCCCCGGCGCGCCCGGCCTGCACGTGCCCCCGACGCCCCGCGCGGTCCTGGGCATCACGGACTGGGAGTGGCACCGGGCCGGCGTCGACGGCGGCCGGCGACGGGCGATCATCGCGGCGGCGCAGGTCGCGCACCGGTTGGAGCGCGCGGCCGAACTGGGCGGCCGGGAGGGCCGTGACCTGCTGTGCAAGGTGCCGGGCGTAGGCGTCTGGACGGCGGCCGAGGTCGCGCAGCGGGCCTGGGGCGACCCCGACGCGGTCAGCTTCGGCGACTACCACCTGTCCGGCATCGTCGGCTGGGCACTGGCGGGAGGCCCGCTGGACGACGACGGCATGGCCGAGGTCCTGGCACCGTACGCACCACAACGCCACCGCGCCGTCCGCTACGTCCTCGCGTCGGGCGTCACCAAACCCCGCCGGGGCCCCCGCTTCTCCCCCCGCGACTACCGCGCCATGTGAATGTCCTCGCCGATCGACTCCAACGCCCGCTCCAACCTCAGGTACAGGTACGGGTCGGTGTGGGCGATCGCGTCGAGGTCGAGGTCGCGCAGTACGCTCGGCACGAACCGCAGCACGATCGACGTCATGGTTAAGTTGCTCCCCGCGCTCAGGTCGATGAGGGTGGTCAACGCCTCGACCACGACGTGCGGGTGGTCCCGGCGAACCGCGGGTGTCATGAGCAGGTCGTCGAGCGCCAACACCGCTTTCCGGTGGTTGCCGCCGGTCATCCGCACCAGACGCAGGGCGCAGTTGATCACCAAGTCGGCGCGCGCACTGACGTCAAGCGCATGTTCGAGCAACGCGACTGTGGCAGCGCTGTCGGCGGCCAGCGCCTTGAGGAGCACCGTCGAGTATCGGCCGTGGTCGCCGACGAGGACTGTCCGGTAGGCGTGCCGCCGCTTCTCCGGGTCGGCCGACGTCAGTGCGATCAACAGCAGGTGCGCGAGGGACAGGACTTTCCCGCGATGGGCGACGAGCGCGCCGAACGCGAACTCCTCCATGAGCGGTTCGAGGACGTGGACCAGGTAACCGCCTCGCCACGACGCGCGGAAGGTCTCCCACCGGCGGACCTCGTCGGCGAGCGTCGGAACGGTGTACGTACTGCCGTCAAAACCGACCGAGTAGAATTCGAGCAGCCAGGCGAGGTCCACCCGAGCGGTTGACTCGCCCTCGCGCAGCACGACCGACACCTCCTCCGTCTGCTCGACCGCCAGCACCCGGGTGACGCTGTCCCACTCCTCCTCGCTCAGTTGCGACTGCCACAGCAGGGTTAGGTCACGCCACTCCGCCCGGCTGAGCGCCGCCGAGGTCAGGTCTCCGCGCACGACCACGGCGAGCAGGACCAGGTTCACCGTGTAAGCCGCGATCCGGGCGGCGATCGGCAGGGCGCGCGGGGTGTAGTCCGGGTGCGCGGACCCGGGCGGCCGGTGCTGGGCGGTGTGGACCAGCCCGGTGAACAGCGAGTACAGCTCGGCCCGGTCGGTCTCGGGTGTGGCGTCGAACAGCTCGCGCAGGAACGAGACCACGGGCGTGCGGGTGGTCAGGGGCGCGAACGACAGCACCGGCTCCAGCCACCCGGTGCCGGTCGCGCGCCGGCCGTAGGGCGACATCGCGGCACGTTCCTCGGCCAATACCTGCCGCGCCACCCGGTGCACCAGCCGCGCCACGAGGTACTCGCCGAAGGTGGCGTGCAGGAACTCGTAGGTCTGCGACACCCGGCCGTCGTGCGCCGCACGGGCAGCGTGCACGTAGAAGAAGCGGCCCACCGCCAGCTGGGCAGAACTCAGGCGGTTGCGATCGCGGCCGTCGTGCGAACCGGGCAGCAGCGCGTTCAGGTCGTCGTCCAGCCCGGTCTCGTCGATCCACTGCGCGCCGCGGTTGAACATCGCGAACGCGACCACGGACAACCTGACCAGCTCGTCCTCGACGGCCCGGTCCACCTGCGCGGCCAACGCGCCGGGCAGGCTCTTGACCACCTCGCGGCGGGCGAACCTGACCAGCAGCTCCTCGTACAGCGTGGCCTTGGCGAGGTCCGCGCCGTGCGCGTGCAGCGCGTTCCCGTCCGCGTTGAACAGCGCCAGCATGAACAGCAGCAGCGGCTGGCCGGCCAGGTCCGGGAAGCGCAGCGCCACGTCCCGGTCCAGGACGGCGCGGGGATTCGCCTCGTTCCACACGTCCAGCCAGCGGCGCACCTGCTCGTCGCCGAACGGCTCGAGTTTCAGCACCTTGGTCGGTCCGGCGAACCGCGCCCGGTTCGCCACCGCCGTGCGGCTGGTCACGATGAAGATCACGGCCCGCCCCTGCACCGCCTCGCGGTCCTGGAACTCGGCGATCCGGGCCAGGTAGTCCGACCGGCTCGCGCCCGTCGCCTGGAGCAGCTCGTCGAAGCCGTCCAGCAGCACCACGGGCACCGCGGGCCGCACCGCGCGGGCGAGGTCGGGCCAGGTCAGGTGCTCGCCGGTGGCTTCGGTGATGGCGTGCTCGACCTGCTCCTGGAGGCTCGCGTCGGCCGGCACGTCCCGCAGCGCCACTCGGATCGGCACGAAGTCCGCCGCCGGCAGCCGGGCGGCCAGGACCTTCGTCAGCAGCGACTTGCCCGCGCCGGGCTGACCCAGCACGACCAGAGGCCCGGTGGTCGCGGCCGAGGACGTCAGGAAGCCGGCGAGGTAGTCGTCCAGGTCGACGCGAACCGGCCGGTGCGACCACCACGCGTCCTGGCTGACGTCGTCGCCACGGTCGGCGTCCACGACCTTGAAGAGCGGCGGCACGTACGCCCGGCCCAGGGTCGGCAGGACCAGGTCGGTCGGGACGTCGCCCGCCACGATCGGCCGGTCCAGCACCGCGCGGTTGGTCCGGGCCAGGGACTCGCGGCGCTCGTCGGGCGGCTGCGCGCCGCCGAGCCGTTCCAGGAACGCGCGCAGGTCGGCCAGGCCGGTCCGGACCTCGGCGCGGGTGGCCGCGTGCTCGATCCCGGTCGTCCACACGGCGAACTCGGGGCAGTCCAGCGCCAGCTGCCGGTACCGCGACCGGTAGTGCCTTGCGGCACGGGCCGACATGCCGCCCTCCACTGTGGTGACGAATTCCTCGCGCTCGCTCGCGGGGAGGTCGTGCCAAGCCTGGAAGCCGTCGAGGAAGTCGATCAACTCGTCGGCCAGGCTCCCGTAGAGGACCGCGAGATCACCGATGATCGCGTCGGGTGGCTGTTCGGCACTGGGGAGGGGAATCCGAGTGCTGAACAGGGCTTCGGCGAGGTCCGCCTTCCGGTTCGACCGAGGTCGGTCCGCACCGGCGAGGACCAACTGCTCGCTCTTGCCCAGCTTGAGGTCGAACGGCAGCCCGATCTCGTCCACGGCCTCGAAGAAGGCGGTGATCACCAGGACGCTGTGGGCGGCCTCGAGTAATCGGGTGCGGTCGACGCGGTGCAGCCCGGTGACCCGCTCGCGCACGGAGGACAGCAGTTCCGCGCCGAGCCGGACGACCTCCGTCCGCGCGTCCAGCAGGTCGATGCCGCCGATGGCGAGCACCGCAGCGGCGGATGAGCGGTCCAGGAGCCTGACCAGGCCGGTGTCGCCGCCGAGCAACGCCACCGCGTCGCGGTACGTGAAAGAGCTGTTGCGCACCGCGACATCATCCACCGCGACGGCCGGGGGTGGACCGCGATCAGCGGGTCAGCAGTCGCAGGCGCAGCGACAGCCCGGCGCGCACGGCCAGGCGGAGCGGTGCCCACTGAGGGCCGCGGTGGCGGTCGGCCAGGTAGCGGTAGGCGCTGGAGTGGTGGGCGGCGAGCATGCGCTTGGACGCGCGCTGGGTGGAGTGGCCGCCGATGTGCACGACCTCCGCGTCCGGCACGTACACGTTCAGCCAGCCGGCGCGGCCGAGGCGGTCGCCCAGGTCGACGTCCTCGAAGTACATGAAGTACCGGGGGTCGAAGCCGTCGACCGAGTCGAACGCCTCGCGGCGCAGCAGCAGGCACGACCCGGACAGCCACTCGGCGGTGCGCTCGCGCGGCGCGGCGGCGGCCTGCCGGTAGTCCCGCGACCACGGGTTGGACGGCCAGACGTGGGTGAACACCGCGTGCCCCAGCCCGCGCCCCAGCGACGGGAGCAGCCGGGCCGACGGGTACACCGCGCCGGACGGCTCCCGGATCAGCGGCCCGAACGCGCCGCCGCGCGGCCACCGCTTCGCCGCCTCCAGCAGCACGTCCAGGCTGCCCACGCCCCAGGACAGGTCCGGGTTGGCCACCACGACCCACCCGACCGACTCCGGCAGCGACGCGACGCCGCGGTTCGCGCCCGCGCCGTAGCCGAGGTTGCCCCCGGTCGGCAGGAACGTGACGTGCGGGTGCTCGGCGGCGGCGCGTTCCGGCACGCCGTCGGTGGACCCGTTGTCCGCCAGCACCACCGACACCGGTCGGGTGGTGGCCTCCGCCAACGTGGACAGGAAGGTGTCCAGGGTCTCGCCGGGCGAGTAGGTGACGGTCACCACCGCCAGCTCGTCTCCGTAACGCGTCACGCCGGCCACCCTAGTGGTGACGGCGCGTGGGCGTTAACGCGCCGGTGGGAGCGCGGCGAGTGGGCGTCAACGCCCGCCGGTGCGAGCGCGGTGCGTCGGGGTCAACGCCGCCGGTGCGAGCGCGCGGCGCGCTCGTAGGCCAGCCGGTGCCGGGCCGCCGACGTGGCCCAGGAGAAGTCCTTGGCCCGCACGACCGCCGCCGACGCCAGCTCGGCGCGCCGCGCCGGGTCGTCCAGCAGCTCGGACAGGGCCGCCGCGATGTCCCCCGCGCCGACCCCGCAGTACGCCACCGCGTCGCCGCCCACCTCGGGCAGGCTCAGCCGCCGCGTCGTCAGCACGGGCGCGCCGCACGCCATCGCCTCCAGCACGGGCAGCCCGAACCCCTCGCCCAGCGACGGGTAGGCCACCAGCTCCGCGCCCCCGAGGAACCCGGCCAGCGACGGGAACGGCAGGTAGCCCGCCCGGATCACGCGCAACCGGTGCGGCACGGCGTCCAGCGCCCGTTCCACCTGGCTGTCCCAGCCGGGTTGGCCCGCGAGCACGAGCGCGGGCGGGTCGCGCCGGTCGCGGCACGCCTGCGCGAACCCGCGGATGAGCGCCGGGACGTTCTTGCGCGGCTCCAACGCGCCCAGGAACGCCACGTACGGCGTGTCCCCCAGCGAGAGCATCCGCCGGACCTCGGCGACTTCCTCCGGCTTCGGCGGGTGGAACCGCTCCGTCTCCACGCCGTGCTGGGCGATGTGCAGCAGCCGCCGGTCCGCGCCGGCGACCCGGGCCAGCTCGTCGGCGGTCGCCCGGGACGGCACGATGCACAGCGACGCCCGCCGCAGCGAGGCCCTGGTCCAGGCCCGGAAGAAGCGCGCCTTGACCGACGAGTGCAGCACCGCGTCGGTGAAGAAGGTCGCGTCGTGCAACGTCACCACCGACGCCGCGCGGTTGGCCAGCGGCACGGTGTAGTGCGGCGAGTGCACGACCGCCACCCCGAGCCGGTTCGCCAGCCGCGGCAGGGTGGTCTGCTCCCACGTCAACCGCGCGGTCCGGGTCGCCACCGCCTCGGCCGCCGGGACGACCCGCGACCGGGGGGCCAGGGACGTGTAGAGCGCGGCGTCACGGGGTTGGCACACCACGCTGAGCCGTGCGCCGTCCGCGTCCAGCGCCGCCACCAGGGAGTCCACGTACCGCCCGACGCCACCCCGGTCGGTCGGCACGGCGGTGGCGTCGATCAGCACGCTGGGTTCGGCGGGTGACACGCGGTGAAGGGTACGGCGGACGGCCCACAGGTTGACCGGGAATGGCGCAAACGGTTCAAGGACGAAACAGACCGAGGTGGACGCGCCACACCGACCGCGCGGCGTTTTCCCAGGTGAAAGCCTCGGCTCGACGGCGACCGGCGGTGATCAGCCGGTCGCGGAGGTCCGCGTCGGCCAGCACCGACCGCAGGGCTGTGACGAGCGCCGCACGATCGCCCCGCGCCGCGGTCACCCCCGCCCCGCCCGCCACCTCGACCAGCGCGGGCGCGTCGGAGTGCACCACCGGCACCCCGGCCGCCATCGCCTCCACCACCGGCAGCCCGAAGCCCTCGGCCAGGCTCGGCGCGGCCAGCACCGCGGCCCGCCGCAGGACGAACGCCAATTGCGCGTCGCTCAGCCTGCCCAGGAGGTGGACGTGCGGGGCGCGCAGGTCCACCCCGCCCCAGCCGGGCGGGCCGACCACGACCAGCGGCACGTCCAGCTCGGCGGTCGCGGACGCCAGCAGGTCGAACCCCTTGCGGGGCTCCACGGTGCCGATCGCGAGCACGTACCGGGGCGGCACGTCCACCGGCTCCTCCGCCGGGAACGCGGTGACGCCGTTGCCCACCACGTGGACCGGCGCGGGTCCGGGCGCGTGCCGGCGCAGCTCCTCGGCGACCGCGGCCGTGGGCACGACGATCGCGCCGGCCCGCGCCACCGCGCGGCCGATCGCGCGCCGGTGCCACGCCACGCCCCGGGGCGTCAAGGTCTCCGGGTGGGTCCACGGCACGGTGTCGTGCACGGTCACCACCACCCGGCCGCGCGGCGGCGCGAAGGGCGTGAACGCGTGCACCGAGTCGCCTCCCGGCCGGTACGGCACACCCCGTTCCCAGGCGGCGATCAACGCGCGCCGGGGCAACGGCAGCACCCGCGGCCCCCGCACACCGGGCACCACGGCCGCCGACACGTCCGCGTGCCTGCTCACGGCCCCGGTCACGGTCCACCCGTCGGGCGCGGTGGCGGCGAGCGCGGCGGCCAGCTCACGGGTGTACCGGCCGGTGCCACCCGGCACCGGCGCCAGCAACTGCTCGGTCAGCACAACGAGGTCGGGCACGTCGCGTACCGTCTCACGCCGGTTCCACCCGGTGCGCCTGACGTGCCGACCCACGCGAGGCTCGCCTCGACAACCCGCGTCAGTCGGCGTCGATCTGGTACACCAGCTGGTAGCGCTCGCTGCTCATGGTGATGTGGTTGACCTCCACCGCGCGGTCGCCCGCGAACGCCACCCGGATCACCTGGATCACGGGGAAGCCGAACGGGATCTGCAACAGCTCCGCCTCTCGCGGTCGCGGTGAGCGTGCCGACACCACCTCGGTAAAGTGCGTCAGCTCGAAGCCCATCTCCTCCAGTCGCGCGTAAGCCCCGCCCGGTCCGGTGTCGGCCTCTTCGAGCCGGGTGCCGGCGGCGACGTCGACAGGGAGGTAGGACACGGCGAGCTGCACCACCTCGCCGTCGGCGCACATGACCCGGTCCCGCACGACCACCTCGCGCTCCCCTCCCGGGTCCAGCCCGAGGTAGGAGCAGACGTCTTCGGGCGCCTGCCCGCGCCGGATCTTCACCGTGACCGCGGGCTTCCACTTCCCCGCCGCGGCGTCCGACATGAACGTTCCGCGGCCCGCGGTCCGTTCTGCCTTGCTCAGGCGGTTGCGAGCGAGCCGAACGATCGGCTTCCGCTCCGAGACGAACCAACCCCTGCCCGCCACGCTCAGCACCAATCCTTCGGCGCGGAGTTGGTCGATCGCGTTCTGCACGGTCTGCCGTGCGACGCCGAAGCGGCTCATCAGCTCGCTACCGGAGGGCAGTCGCTCACCGGGGCCGTAGACGCCCCGGTCGATCTCCCTCCGGAGTTCCTCGGCGATCTCGACCCACGGCCTCATCTGCACCATCACCCCATCGTAGAACCTATCTAGACAGCCTTGGGTCATGTGTGCAACTTCAGCGCTGATCACCTATCTAGATAGCCCTGCTCCGGGTGGAGCAGCGGAACAACAACGCAGAGGAGAGTTGTCCACACATGGCGATGCAGCCCGGCAAGTCCGACCCGGTCGAGCACTCGGTCTACTACAGGGTGTCCGGCGAGGCGGATTTCATCGAGTCGGTCACTGCCGATGGCGACTACGAAGTCAGCTTCGACAGGGTCGCCACGCTCGCGCTGACACGGGACGCGGCGGAGAAGCTCCACCGGCTCCTCGGTGAGCGGATCCCGGAGCTGCGGCGGGCGACCGGCGGGATCAACGTCAGCTAGCCGGCAGGTCGACCCCCCCGAGGTCGGGCACGTGGCGTACCGTCTCACGCCGTGTCGAACCCCCGCACGACGGTGGTCGTGGTGACGTGGCGCGGCCGGGAGCACGTCACGGCCTGCCTCGACGCCCTCGCCCGGCAGCGTCCACATCGGACGCTCGTGCTGGACAACGCCTCCGACGACGGCACGGCCGGGCTGGTCGCGGCGCACCCGAGCCGCCCGGAGGTGCTGCGCCTGCCCGTCAACCGCGGTTACGCGGGCGGTCTGGCGGCGGCGTTGCCGGGGATCACCACGGAGTACGTGGCCTGGCTCAACGACGACGCGACGCCGGAGGACGGCTGGCTGGCGGCCCTGGAGGACGCCCTCGACGCCACGCCCGACGCGGCCGCCGCGTCCGCGACCCTGCTGCTGGCCGACGGCTCGACGCAGTCGGTCGGGGTCCGGCTCACCGCGGACGGGCACGGGGCGGACCTGGTGACGGCCGGGCGCGAGGTGTTCGGCTTCTGCGGCGGCGCGGCCCTGCTGCGGCGGGAGGCGCTGGTCCGTGCGGGTGGCGTGCCGGCGGCGTTCTTCTGCTACTACGAGGACACCGACACGGCGTGGCGGTTGCGGCTGGCGGGCCACCGGGTGCTGTCGGTCGGCGAGGCCCGCGTCCACCACCGGCACGGCGCGAGCACCGAACCCGGCTCGCGGCCGTTCCACCGCTGGAACGAGCGCAACCGGCTGCTGACGCTCCTGCGGTGCGCGCCAGCGCGCACCGCCCTGCGCGAGCTGGCCGGGTTCGCGGCGATCACGGCCCTGCTGCCGGTCCGGCGCACCCGGCCCGACGCGGCCAACTTCCACGTGCCGCTGCGCCTGCGGGTGCTGCTGGAGGTGCTGCTGAGGCTGCCGATCACGGCGATCCAGCGGTGGCGGATCGGCCGACGTGCGACAGTGGACCGGCGCGTGGTGTGGCGGGAGTGGGCGGGCCGGTAGGGCGGCGCCGGGTGGTCGGGCGGGCGCCGGTCCGAGGCGAGTGGCGTCGAGGAGAGGAGCACGGTGGCCGAGTACGTCGAGGTGCGCACGGAGGACGGCGAGCTGGTGCCGTTCGAGCTGGACGAGGAGTACGACGGCCCGGTGCGCGCGGGCCGCTGGAACCCGGTGGAACGCGCCGAGGAGACGTTGGAGAACGGCATCGAGCGGGCCAAGAAGGTGGCCCGGTCGGTGGCCGCGAAGATCGGCAGCATGCCGTCGCCGCGACCGGACAAGGTGGCCGTGGAGATCGGCCTCAAGGTCAGCTCCAGCGCGGCGCTGGCCATCGCCAAGTCCTCCGCCGAGGCGCACGTCAAGATCACCGTGGAGTGGCACCGGGAGAGCCTGCCCGCCGGTCCGCCGCCGGAGGACGAGGAGTCGAAGCCCGACCGGGACCCCGACGCCGGGGCGTAGGGCACGGTGACCGCACGCTGCGGAGCGTGATGAGGCAGAGTTAGCCCGTGGAGCAAGGGACCCTGCCTGACGTCTCGGTGGTCGTGGTCAACTACCGCGGCGCCGACGACACCACCACCTGCCTGCGCGCGTTGTTCGGCGACCTCGACTACCCGGCGGAAAAACTCCAGGTCATCGTGGTCGACAACGCCTCGGGGGACGGCAGCGCAGACCGCATCAGGGCCGCCGCGCCGAACGCGGAGGTGGTCGAGGCGCCGACCAACCTGGGGTTCGCGGGCGGCTGCAACCTGGGCGTGCGCAGCGCGCGCGGGTCGGTGGTCGCGTTCCTCAACAACGACGCCCGCCCGCACCCGCGGTGGCTGCGCGAGGCCGTGCGCGTGCTGCGGGCGGAGCCGACCGTCGGCGCGGTCGCGAGCAAGGTGCTGGACTGGGACGGCCGCGCGATCGACTTCGTCGACGGCGGCCTCACCTGGTTCGGCATGGGCTACAAGCGGCACGCGGGCGAGCCGGACGACGGCTCCCACGACGCGCCGCGCGACGTGCTGTTCGGCACCGGCTCGGCGCTCGTGGCGCGGACCTCGGTGTT
>NZ_JBHYXZ010000099.1:0-26961 GCF_042752395.1 Actinosynnema sp. NPDC059335
GGCCCCGGCGGCATGGGCGCGGGGATGGGCGCGGGCGCCGCGGGCGCGCGCGGCCAGGGCGACGAGGACAAGGAGCACAAGGCTGCGTCCTACCTGGTGGAGACCGAGGACGTCTTCGGCGACGGCACCATGGTCGCTCCGCCGGTCATCGGCGGGTGAGCGTGTTCTCGTTCGCCCTGTCCCACGCGGCGGCCGACATGCTCTGGGAGGACCTCAAGCTCGGCAGCCGCCCCTACCCGTTCGAGTTCCCCTACCTCGGGCAGACGCTCGACGAGCGGCGCGGCATCCGCAACGCCGTCTACCGCGACCTGGAGTCACGCGGCCTGGCCCGGAACGGCCGGGCCGCGCCCGAGGTCGAGGAGGCGCTCACCCTGCTCGTGCGGTTCGACTTCTGCCTCAACGCGGTCGCCTCGCTGGACGCCCGCAACGTCGAGCGCCAACTGCTGGCGCGCGGCGGCGCGGCCGGCGAGACGGCGGCGCTCGCCGTGATGGACGACCGGCAGATCAAGGTGGACGTGATGCGCGCGCCCGCGTTGCTGCGCACGATCGTGGACCTCGTGCCCCCGTCCCGACCCGGCCCGGGCCAGTCGATCACCGTGCCGATGCCCACGTCCGCGCCGCCGCCACCGCCGCGCCGCGACGACGACTTCGGCAACGCCACGTTCACCCAGGCCATGGCACCGCGCTCGACGGCGTCCGCGCAGGTCCGCGCGCTGGAGGCGGTGTTCGAACGCCCCCGGCTGCGCGCGGGCCAGTTCGGCGTCACGGTCCGCGGCCGGCACGGTCGGGAGCAGCGCGCGCCGCAGGTCGCCTGGTTCGACAACGACCAGGGTCGCTACCTGTCGCAGACGCGGCAGGGGCCGGACGGGCGGAAGTGGCTCACCCACGCCCCCGCCGACAACGCGCGCATCGCCGCCCAGCTCGCGCAGGAGCTGAACGGCCTGCTCGGCTGACGCGCGTCAGGACCCGTCGGCCGGGTGGTAGCCGGGCATCCGCCCGGTGACCACGAAGACGGTCCGCTTGGCGACCGACACGGCGTGGTCGGCGAACCGCTCGTAGAACCGGCCCAGCAACGTGGTGTCCACCGCCGACGGCACGCCGTGCGCCCACTCCCGGTCCATGATCACGGTGAACAGGTGCCGGTGCAGGTCGTCCATCGCGTCGTCGGCGTCCTCCAACGACCGCGCCCGCGCCACGTCCTGGGTGCGGATGATGTCGGTCGCCTCCCGCGCCAGCTCGACCGCGATGCGGCCCATCTCGGCGAAGTACGGCCGCACCGTGTCCGGCAGCACCGGGTTCGGGTGCCTGCGCCGCGCGGCCTTCGCCACGTGCAGCGCCAGGTCGCCCATCCGCTCCACGCTCTCGGCGGCGTGGATCACCGCCAGCACGATGCGCAGGTCGGTCGCGACCGGTGCCTGCAACGCCAGCAGCGCGTACGCCTGCTCCTCGATGCCGGCGCGCACGTCGTCGATCTTGGCGTCGTCGCCGATCACCTGCTCGGCCAGGGCGAGATCCGCCTCGAGCAGGGACGCGGTCGCGCGCTCCATCGCGTCACCGGCCATGCCGCACATGTCGGCGAGCTGGTCGGCGAGCTGTCCGAGCCGGTCGTGGTAGGCCTCACGCATGGCCGACAGCCTACGGCCAGGTCATAGCGGTAGCGACCCACCCCGGTGAACCGGTGGTGAACCCAAGACGTCCAGTCGGCTCAGGCGCAGGGGTCCTTCCCCGCGTTGACGACGGGCAGGTCCTCGGGCGCCTGCGCCTTGCCGGGGTCGGTGCCCGCCGCCTGCGGCGCGCGGACCTCCTCGTCCCAGCCCGGCCCGATCAGCAACTGCACCGCGCCGGCCATGTTCGCCTGGAACTGCAACGTCGCACCGGGCACCGAGGAGTGCAGCGTCGCCGCCGCGTCCTCCGCGCCGACCCCGTACAGGATCACCGTCTTCTCCGCGGGCGGCGCGTCGCCGGGCAGCACCACGTCGTAGCCGAGTTCCCGCAACGCCGCCGTGGTCCGGCCGGCCGCGCCGGCGTTGTCCGGGTCGCCGTTGCGGACCTGGACCTTCAGTCCCTTGTGGTCGATGACCTTGCCCTGCTTCGGGCCGGTCGGCGCGGGGGTCTGCGCCTGACCCTGGGCCTGGTCCGCGGTGTCGTCCGGCGTCTCCTCCGGCAGCGGCGTGCCGTCGATGATGGCCTGGAACAACTTCCGGGTGTCCTCTTCCTTCAACAACTCCACGTTGTCGTCGTTGGACAGCGTCGGACCCTCGGACGTCTCGTGCGGGACGGTGATGAACGTGACCCGGCCGGCCTCCAGGCTCTGCAACGACTGCGCCAGCGTCAGCATGTCGTTCACGCCGATGTTCTGGCCGACGGTCGAGGCGGCGAACGCGTTGAGGAACGCGTTGAGCTTGCTCGGGTTCAGCAGGATCTCCGACGAGAGCGCCTTGCGCAGCAACGAGGACAGGAACTTCTGCTGCCGCGTGACGCGGTCGTAGTCGCCGAACACCTCGCCGTTGACCTTGCGCGCCCGCACGTAGTCGAGCGCCTTGTCGCCGTTGATCTCGAACCTGCCGGGCTGCTCGAAGATCACGCCCAGCTCGTCGTCCTTCATCGGCTTCGGCACGCACACCGGCACGGTGCCGATCGCGTCGACCATGCCCTTGAAGCCGTTGAAGTCGACGCTGATGAAGTGGTTGATCTCCAGGCCGGTCAGCTCGGTCATGAACTTGCTGACGCACCGCGGCCCGCCGACCGCGTACGGCTCGTTGGCGCGGACGCCCTCCTCGGCGTCGAGCTGCTCGCCGGAGTACTCGCCCGTGGCCGGGTCCCACCGCTCGCACGCGGGGCGCGTGATGCGCAGGTCCCGCGGCACGGAGACGACGACCATGCGCTTCCGGTCGGCCGGGATGTGGGCGAGCATCAGCACGTCCGAGCGCGCGCCCGGCTCGGCGCTGGAGTCGCCGACGCCGTCCTGCGGCTTGGCCCCGGCCCGGGTGTCCGAGCCGACGATGAGGAAGTTCTCGTCACCGAGCTGCTTCTCCGCCTCGTGCACCGCGGCGGAGTTGGTGTTCAGCGCGTCGATCTCGGTGATCTTGCTGTCGATGTAGAACATCGCGCCCCAGCCGAGGCCGGTGGACACGAACACCAGCACGGCGGCGGTCAGCGCGACGACCTTGACCGAGCGGACGATCTTGCTGTGCTTGGCCGTGCGGCCGCGCCGGCGCGGGCCGTCGAGTTCCGGGTCGTCGACCGGCGAGGCGTACTCGGTGGCGTCCTCGTCGTGGTCGGCCTTCCACGGCATGAGCTTCTGGCGGCGTTCCTTGCGCAGTCGCTCCTGCTCGGCCAGCTCGTCGTGGACGGCGGAGAACCGGGCCAGGGTGTGGTCGACCTCGCGACGCTTCTTGACGTCGTCGCTGATGGCCTCCATCTCCGTGGTCAGGCTGGCCGGGTCGATGGCGTCGCGGGGCTCCGGGCCGGGCGCGCCGAGGCGGTCGGCGATGGGGGGCGCCTGGTCGGGCGCGGCGTCCTCGGCGAACCTCCGCCCGGGCACGTCACCACCCGGCCGCGGCGCACCGCCGTCGGCCGGCACGGGGGGCGGCCCGTCGGCGAGCCGTCGCGGACCACTGCCGTCGGCCGGAGGACCGTCGGCGAGCCGACGCGGACCACTGCCGTCGACGGGCGGTCCATCGGCAAGCCGTCGCGGGCCACTGCCGTCGAGGGGCGGTCCGTCCACGAGCCGTCGCGGGCCACTGCCGTCCACCGGGACCGGGGGCCCGTCCGCGAGCCGCCGGGGTGCGCCGCCGTCGATCGGCGCGGGGGGTCCGTCGGCGAGTCGGCGCGGGGCTCCGCCGTCCACCGGTGGGACGGGTGGCCCATCGGCCAGTCGGCGCGGGACGTTGCCGTCCGGACGGCGGCCCGCCGGGTCGTCGCCGGGCAGGCCCGGTCGTGGGCCGTCCGCCGCGCGGCGCGGGTCTTCCGGACGTGGGCGCGCCCCGGGGCGGGGTGCGCCGTTCAGGTCGTGCGGTCCGCTGCCGTCCGCGAGGCGGCGAGGCGTGCCCGGCGCCAGGTCCTCGGGGTGCGGTCGCGGTCCACTGCCGTCGGGGAGGCGACGCGGTCCGTCGACCGGAGCGCCGGGGCGCGGACGTCGGCCGGTGTTCTCACCGGGCCGGGGGCCGTCTGCGAGCCGCCGACCGGCGCCTTCGACGCCCTCGGCGGGCCGGCGTCCGGTCTCGTCCGGTCGCCGGCGTGGCCCGCTGCCGTCGGCCGGGCGTCGGGTCGCGTCGGGCGGGAGTTCGTCGGGGTGCCGCCGCGGCGCGACGCCGTCCGCCGCCCGTCGGGGCGCGTCGAGCGGGTCTTCGGGGCGTCGCCGGGGTCCGCTGCCGTCACGCCGAGGCGCGTCGGGTGTGAGGTCTTCGGGGTGCCGCCGCGCTCCGCCGCCGTCCGCCGCACGCCGGGACGTGCCGGGAGCCGGATCGTCGGCTCGCCTGCGCGGTCCATCGCCCTCCGCCGCGCGTCGGGGCGCGTCGGGCGTCAAGCCCTGCGGTGCGCCCTCCGCGGGCCGTCGACCCGGCGGCGTGCCGGGGAGGTCCGGGCGGGGGCGTTGGCCGGTGCCCTCGGCGAGCCGGCGCGACGGGTCCTGCGGTGCGCCGCCCTCGGGACGCGGCCGGCCGTTGGCGGGGATCCGCCTGCTCGGCTCGCCGCCCACCTCGGCGGGCGGCGCGGGACGCCTCGGGTCGGCCTCGGCGGGCCGGTGGCCGTTCGCGGAACGACGTCCGCCCGTGTCCTCCGGCGCGGGGCGCGGTGTCCGGGTGCCGGTGCCCTCGTTCGCCGGGGCGAAGAAGTCCGGCGGAGCGGCGGGGCGGCGTCCGGGCGCGGGCGGTGCGCCGTTCACCGGCCGGGGCCTGGTGCCGGTGTCCTCGGGCGCCTGCCTGCGCGGCGGCGGCTCCGGGGCGGCGCGGCGGCCCGTGCCCTCGGGCGCGTGCCTGCCGTTCGTGGGCGGCGTGGGTCTGCGGGGCGGCTCCGGCTCGGGCGCGGCGCGCCGGCCGGTGTCCGACGGACCGGGTGGGACCGGGCGGGGGATGTTCGTGCGGCTGTGCTGCTCCAGCAGGTCGGACACGCTCAGCCCGCCTGCGTCCAGCGACCTGCGACGACGGCCGGTCGGCTGGTCTTCCTGCGGGGCCTGGTCACCTCCGGGTCCGGGGCCGCCACGGCGGGGCTCGTCGGGCACCCGGTCTCCCTTCAGCGTCGGTCATTAGTCGGTCGTCATCACGAGTTGACGTCGGCGAGGACACAGTGGTTGCACCAACGGCGTGTCACTTGCCTTGGCGATACTACGGATGACCGCCAGTCCTGACGACCACTCCCGGTGATACAGGGGTTGGTCGTACTCGGTTGCGCGCAGCAGACTACGTCCGAAAGGGTGAGTTACCGATCGGTGTCAGTAACCGGCGACCCTCGATTCGGCTATCCCGCGTCGCCCGGAAGCGGCACCCGCGAGGCGGACCCGGCCGTTGTCCCGGTAGGCGACGGCGTTCCGTCCTGACTGCTTGGCGGTGTAGAGGAGGCTGTCCGCGTGCAGCAACTGCTGCTCGGGGGCGGTCGGCGGACGCGCCGGCGAGTCCGCCGAGGGCGGCTCGTAGGCCAACCCGATGCTGACGGTCACTCGCAAACCCGGCGCCAACGAAGACCAAGCGTGACGCTCGACACGCATGCGGGCCGCCTCGGCGATCTCCACCGCCGACGCGGGCTCGACGCCCGGCAGCACGAGGACGAACTCCTCCCCGCCGTAGCGGGCGCAGAACGCGCCCTCCGGCAGCTCCTCCTGGAGCAGCTCGACCACGCGCTGCAACACCCGGTCACCCAACAGGTGCCCGAACGTGTCGTTCACCTGCTTGAACCAGTCGAGGTCGATCAACGCGATGGCGAGACCGGACGTGGTCGAGCCGCGCTCGGCGACCATCGCGACCAGTCGCTCGTCCAGGTACCTGCGGTTGTAGCTGTCGGTGAGGCTGTCCCGGAGGCTCTGCTCCCGCGCCTCGGCGTGCTCGCGGCGCAGCCGGTCGACCTCGCGGCGCAGCTGCTCGGGCACCTGTGGCTGTTCGTCCTGGTCGGCGTAGACCAGGTCGAACGCGGACCGCAGGTGCTGGTACGCCTGCCGCCACTGGCCCCGGGAGGCGAGCAGCGCGGCGATCGACTCGTGCAGCTGCACCAGACCGGTGCCCTCGCTCTCGGCCGCGGGCACGCCCACGCCGGGCTCGCCGTCGCTGTCCGGGTCGGTGACCTCGGGTCGCAGTGCGGTCATCGCGCTCACCTCCCTCCTTGCCAAGGTGTCGTCTGATACGAGGCGACGCTTGAGCGGCCAGGACGCGTCACTGAGGGATTTCCCTCGACCGGTTGACTGTGCACTGCTCCGAACTAGTGACATTCGGTGATCCGAAGGTCACGAAGTTCGCGCAGCGTGGTCGACCGGGCCGGCGTCACCTCAATTGACGCAGGGCGCGAAGCCGTAGACCTTGCCGTTGAGCAGCACGACGTGCTGCGAGCCGATCTGGCTGCCGATCTCGGCGCCCTCCTGCACGACGGTCAGCGTCACCGCGACGACCAGCACGACACCGCGCGGGTGCTCGTCCCGGCCGGGCGGCGCCCACGCCGGGTCCAGGCGCAGCGTCGACATGGTCGGCTGCACCCTGATGGTGCCCGAGGGCAGTTGGCAGCCGTCGTCGCGGAAGTCGGGGTGCTGGGTCTCGCCGAGCAGCTCGTGCTGCTCCGACGTGCCCTGCGAGCCCGCCTCGTTGAGGTCGGCGAAGTAGCCCGTCACCAGCTCGCGCTCCACGTCGGTGACCCGCAGCGGCCGGGCGGCGCCGGTGACCACCGAGCCGCAGCCGGTCAGCACGAGGGCACACGTCAGCGCCGCGGCGGCGCGGACGCCCACGTCACCCACCCGAGTGCAGCTCGTCGGCGCCCTCGGGGACGGTGGCGTCCTCCGGGTCGTCCAGCCAGCCCTCGGGCAGCACGACCTTGCCGGGCGAGCCCTGGCGGCCGCGCGGCTCGTCGGCGTTGTCCGGGAACGGCAGGTCGGGGTCGAGCCGGCCGACCAGGTCGTCCAGCTCGGCGAGGGTCGAGACCATGGCGAGGCCGCGCCGCAGCTCCGCGCCGACCGGGAAGCCCTTCAGGTACCAGGACATGTGCTTGCGCAGGTCGCGCAGGCCCTTGTCCTCGCCGAGGAAGTCCGCGAGCAGCGCGCCGTGGCGGCGCAGCACGGCCGCGACCTGGCCGAGCCGCGGTCCGGGCGGGATCGGCTCGCCCCGGAACGCGGCCTGCAGCTCGCCGAACAGCCACGGCCGGCCGAGGCAGCCGCGTCCGACGACGACGCCGTCGCACCCGGTCTTGGCGACCATGTCGAGGGCGTCGCGCGCGCTGAAGATGTCGCCGTTGCCGAGCACGGGGATGCTGGTCACGGCCTCCTTCAGGCGGGCGATCGCGGACCAGTCGGCCTGGCCGGAGTAGCGCTGGGACGCGGTGCGGGCGTGCAGCGCGACCGCCTGCGCGCCCTCGTCCTCGGCGATGCGGCCGGCGTCGAGGTAGGTGTGGTGGTCCTCGTCGATGCCGATCCGGAACTTGACGGTCACCGGCACCCCGGCGGGCTCGGCGGCGCGCACGGTGGCCCGCACGATCTGCCGGAACAGCTGCCTCTTGTACGGCAGCGCCGCGCCGCCGCCCTTGCGCGTCACCTTCGGCACCGGGCACCCGAAGTTCATGTCGATGTGGTCGGCCCGGTCCTCGCCGACGATGATCTTCGCGGCTTCGGCCATCGACTTCGGGTCGACGCCGTAGAGCTGCATCGACCGCGGGCTCTCGCCCTCGCCGAAGGTGATCATCTGCATGGTCTTGGCGTCGCGCTCGACGATCGCGCGGGCCGTGATCATCTCGCAGACGTACAGCGAGGTGGGGCTGCCGAACTCGCGGCACAGCTGCCGGAAGGCCACGTTCGTGATGCCGGCCATGGGCGCGAGCACGACGGCGGGATCGACCGGGTACCGGCCGATCGTCAGGGGCTTGGTGGCGTGCAGGGCGGTGGACATCGCCCTCCATTGTCGCCCAGCCCGGCCAGTGGCGGACGTCACCCGCCGCGACCGGGGTCAGAACGGGACGGTGAGGCACCCGACCCGCGCCCCGGCCGTGCCCGCGTGCCCCGGCTCGGTGTGCGTGTGCTCCTCGTGCAGGACGACCGATCCGGGCCGCCGCTCCCCGAACCGCCAGTCGACCCGGGCCAGGGCCTGCCCCCGCCCGCGCCCGTCGGTGGTGAAGTCGAGCCAGATCTCGTTGCGCGGGTTGGCGAACGCGGGATCCGTCGCCCCACCGGGCACGTGCTGGTAGTGCGGCCCGGCATCCGCCGGCCCCGCACCGCACGGGTTGACGTGCACGTGCGCCCCGTACGCCCGGTCGGGTAGCAGCCCACTGGTGCGCAGCAGCACGACCGTGCCGCCATCGTCCGGGGCCGCCACCACCTCGGCCCGCGCACCGACGGGCACACGTGCGTCATAGCTGGTCAGGTCCCCGGACACCACGGTGAACGAAGACATGAGCGCGAGTGCAGCCACGAAGTGCATGGCCTCTACTTATCCGCCCAGGCCCCACACCGCCAGCCACATCACCCGTTCCGGTCGTCCCCGGACACGACCCGGTGCCACGATGAATCCGAACGCGGCCGAATAGGCCGTGACGCCATCGTGCGCCGCCAGGGACTCGAACCTTGAACCGGAACGTGTGAATGTCGCATGTTCGGCGTCTGCCGACACATTCCCGCACCGGCGAACGCCACAGTGAATCGAATTATATGGCCTTTGCCATCGTTTGTCGGGGGAACCGAAGTCCTTGATTTTGCTTCCAGAGTCACCTGTCGCACCGATCGCCATCCGCAGAAGCTCGCGTACCAACGTGCAGGTTGCGTGGGCGGGCGTGGCCTCTTCTTCCGGAACCTCTGGCGGTGAGTCCACTTACGGCCCCGGCGTCTCCGCTGTTCAGCGGAGGCGATCAGACGAAGATCGGGAGGTCCCGCGCGGCAGCCTTGTGCTGTGCGTGGATGGCTCGTCCTCGCGGTGAAGATCACGCGGACGTGGAAGCAGATCCACTCACTCAGCTTCGCTTCCTCTGTCGAATGAAGGTCAAGCGCTTGCCGCTGACCGACCTGACGGGGCTTGCCCAAACCGCTCGGTGAGGTGGCGCTGAGCGTCAACCTCCGGGGCACCCTCGGCGGGCTTAGTATGTGGTAGCGCACCGGGTATGCGGTCTCCGTCGACGCGCAGGATTCGCGTCGGCCAGCGATACCTCAGGAATGTATAGGCGACTTCCCGTGACACCCTTCCCCCGGAGCCGATCAACACATCCGCCAGAGGCAAGCTGGCGAACCCGAAACAGGTTCGAAACTGGATCACGTGGACCCTGCCGAGGATCGACACAGTGCCCTACCCTCCGGCTGGCCGTTCCATACATGTTCCGCCGAAACGAGCTGATGCCGTCCTTCCGTCGATCAGCGTGAGAGCCTCTGCCGCCATCGCTATCCAGGCTGCGGCTGTAGCCCGCTCAAATGCGAGCATTTCTCACTAAGATGGTATCTGCTTGCAGTCGGATTGGCCTGTACTCGTTCACTCTATACGGCTACCATTGAGGGCATCATTCACCCGACAGCACGAAGCTTGCCTACTCTATGTAACCGTCCGTATCTGCCTCGGTCCTTCGAGGCGAGTGAATCGGGAATCCAGAGTGTCGGAAAGAGGCACGGAGTTTGAGGATCGTGCGAGAGAGATCGCACGCGCCATCCATGATCCCCTCGGGCTGCAAGGTTCAGCAATGTTCGAAGGGAAAGAACGTGACTCGATTTTCATCACCGAAGATGCGATAAACGCATATGAGTTCACCGTTAACACAAAAAAGGCAAAGGCCGTTCAGGATGCGCAAAAGCTGCGCGAAGTTCTCACCAAGCTGTCAAAGTTCCCCGAAAACAGGTATAAAACTCCGCGCGGATGGTTCGTAACGCGAAATGAGCCGCTAGCCGATCAACGGAGCGCTGTCGAGCAAGAAGCCAAAAAGGCTGGCTTTCCACTATACGCTATCAGTATCAAGACGCTGCAGAAGCGACTATGCGACGCGGAAGGTTATCTTCGTCGCCGGTCCGATGCTCCCTTTGGTAGTACTGTCTTCACCACTCGTGGCGGCTTTCCGAAAGTGGATGTAGCCTCACGCTTCACCACGTCTAGTGGAGAAACGTTCAAGCTTCCCTATATCGCCGAACTTTTAAATTCTGGTGGCCGTGTCCTTCTCACCGGGGAGTTCGGTGTTGGGAAGAGTCATGCTCTCAGGGAACTGTACAATATTCTACGAAGAGCATACTTTAAAGATACTCTGACGAACCCCTTCCCGCTCCACATTAATTTGAATGATTGTATCGGCCTAAGAACTCCTGCGGAGATCATCAGGCGGCATGCGGAGAACATCGATTTCGCCGGACAAAACGGGTTGATTTCCGCGTGGCGCGCTGGCGCATGCACTCTCCTTCTGGACGGCTTCGACGAACTCGTACCGCAACGCTGGGTGGGTGGAGCCTCTGACCTAAAAGAGGTCAGATGGCAGGCCCTCAGCGCTGTTCGTAGGCTTATCGAAGAGATGCCAGAAGCGGGTGGTGTAATAGTATCTGGAAGATCCCACTTCTTCTCTTCTTCTTCCGAGATGGTCGCAGCCCTGAATCTCGGAGATTCAGCTCTACAACTGACCCTTGAAGATTTCAATGAGGATCAGCTTGCGCAGTACAGAAAACTCGTGGGAATAACTAGTAGTATTCCCGACTGGGTCCCCGCTCGACCTCTGTTGCTCGGTTATCTCTATTCTAACAGGGATAGTATTCCAGGTGACCTGTCGAACCAGAGTGTGGGTCAGTCCTGGCGGACTCTACTGGCAGCAATATGCGAGCGCGAAGCTAAGATACTCTCGGTTGTCCGGCCGGAGGTGATCCTCAAGATTTTATCGCGGGTAGCTACTCTCGCGCGCTCTAAAGGCAATGAACTCGGCCCAGTGGGCATGGACGAAATGAAGCGCGCATTCTATGAAATCAATGGTCGGGAACCGGAGGAGGAAGGTCTGCAAGCCCTGCTTCGCCTTCCTGGATTGGCAGTTGACACGACGTCGGATCGAGAAGAAAAACGAGTGTTCATCGACCGATCGCTAGCAGGGGCTGCCTATGGTGAAGATCTAGCGGCGTACCTTGCCGACTCACATAATAATCAGCATCCGCTGTCACGCGCCGCATCCTGGATCGACGCCGCGGACAGTATATCGATAGACGTCGCCGCTTCTGCATTTACTGATAGCGGAGGGAGCCTTTCTCTGGCACTTGCCGCTGTTGACCACCGTCAAAGTAAGGGCTGGTCCGATGTGGTGGTCTCTGATGCAATCCGAGTCGCGGATGCCGTCAGCGAGGAGGATGCAAAAGTCAATCTAGGATACATGGTAGAGGGAGTGATATTCGACCACTTCTCCGCTGATGGGCCCGTGCAGGCAAGTACTCGTTACCGGGACTGTTTGATCAACACTCTGAACTTGAGCGAGGTGTCGACAGCTTCTGAATGTGCCATCTTCGATAACTGTTCCATTCATTTCGTTGACGGTATCGCTGCTATCCCGCCGTGGCTCGCAAACAACTTCGTGAACACGGCGGTGGATAAATATTCTCACACAACTCAGACGACCGCCGGAATTCTTGCGTTGAACCTTCCCGTTGAAACGGCCGTTGCGCTTTCTATTCTCAAGAAGGTGTATAATCAAGAAGGGTCGGCCCGTAAGGAAAGTGCGCTTTACCGAGGATTGGATCAGCAGAAGCAACAGATTGTTGGCAATATCCTATCGGGCATGGTGGCGAAAGGATGGATCAGTAAGGGCGGCGCTGGTGGCACTACCATATATCGGGCGGTCAAGGGGGTGCGAAATTTAGCGCAAAGAGTGCTGGAGGATCCTCAGTCATTTGAGATCGATCTTCCCAGTCAGCAACGATAGCTCGCGTGCGCACCGCGAGAGGCCTTGCCCACACAGAGCAGGCTTATGTCATCCCGCCGACTTGACTCGTCCCACCCACACGTGTCAAGGGGTACTTCGCACGGCCACGACGGTGGGCTCTCGACCTCCTTGACGCGGGTGGGTGGTGCCTTGGAGGGGTCGGCGGGATGAACGAACCCGGCGCATGCTGGTAGTCCAGCTGGCGGTGTCCGTCCCGGTCATCCTGCTGGCCTGGCGCGCGGCGAGCGCTTCCTACAGGGAGCCGAACGCCGCGGCGGTGGCGGCCTGCTTCAGGTTGCGGGTGGGGATCTGGTCCGCGGCTTGGTCGAGGGCGCGCGCGGCGGTGTGGAGGTCGCCGCTGGCGAAGAATGTCTCGGTGCGCACGTACGAGACGGCCGCTGGCAACAGCGGGTCTTCGGACTCGTTCGCCGTGGCGCGCATGAGATCGATGAGGCGGGCCGAGAGGTCGTAGTAGCGGTACTTGTAGGCCACGCCATCGGCGGCGCGCAGGGCGAGGGTGAGCAGGGAGGCGACCTGGCGGCGGTCGGCCCGGTCGAGCAGTTGCCGGGCTCGGGTGGTGAATCGGGGGAAGACGGAAAACGCCGAACGGCCCATCCCGTTGCCGGATTGGTGCGTGGTGATGTTGTTGGCCGAACGGCGGTCGAGGGCGTCGGACCTGAACGGGCCGATCTTCCCCAGTTCGACCGGCACGATTCGGGAAGCGACGAACGTCCGCAACCGGGCGTGGAAGCCGTTCATCACCCGGCGGGTTACGAGTGGGTGACTTTCCGAACCTTCCGCAGGACGGTCGCCACGCTGCTGGACGAGGCCGGGTTGACGGCCCGGCAGATCGCAGACCTCCTCGGTCACTCTCGGCCGTCGATGACGCAGGACGTCTACATGGGGCGCCGGTCGTCCGGCCGTGCGGCGGCGGATGCGCTCGGGGCTGTGATCAGGTCGAACGGGAGTAAGTGAGGGGTAAACGGGGGCTCCGGCGGCGCTCGGCCCTCGATCACCCGTCGTGACCTGCGAGTTTGGTGGGCCGCCAGGGACTCGAACCCTGAACCCGAAGATTAAAAGTCTCCTGCTCTGCCAATTGAGCTAGCAGCCCTCGCCCACAGCTTACCGACGACGTGCCCGCCTGCCGGCAGGGTGGTCCGATCGTCGGTGTGGCCGCCGTCACGCGTGGATCAGTGGGGAAGGCCGGATTCCGGGGACGGCGGTGGTTCGGGAAATCGGCGCGCGTTCGGACGCGGCGGGTGGTCGTTCGGACTAACGTGGGACGGGTGCGCGTGGCCACGTGGAACGTGAACTCGGTGAAGCAGCGGTTGCCGCGGTTGTTGCCGTGGCTCGACCAGCGGCGGCCCGATGTGGTCTGCCTGCAGGAGACCAAGCTCGCCGACGACGCGTTCACCGCGCTGCTCGGCGACGAGCTGGCGGGCCGCGGGTACGAGGTGGCGGTGCACGGCGAGGGTCGGTGGAACGGGGTCGCGATCCTGTCCCGGGTCGGGTTGGGCGACGTGGTGGCGGGACTCGCGGGCGGCCCCGGGTTCCCGCACCAGGAGGCGCGGGCGGTGGCGGCGACGTGCGGTGGGGTGCGGGTGCACTCCGTCTACGTGCCCAACGGCCGGTCGCCGGACTCCGACCACTACCGCTACAAGCTGGCCTGGCTCGCGGCGTTGCGGGACGTGGTGGCGGCCGGGCCGGCGGAGGTCGTGGTCTGCGGCGACGTCAACATCGCGCCGACCGACGCCGACGTGTTCGACCCGGCGGCGTACGCCGGCCACACGCACGTGACCGCGCCCGAACGGGAGGCGTTGGCGGCGTTGCGGGAGGTCGGGCTGCACGACGTGGTCCGCGACCGGTGGCCGGCCGAGCGGGTCTTCACCTACTGGGACTACCGCGCCGGCATGTTCCACCAGGACCTCGGCATGCGCATCGACCTGGTCCTGGCGTCCGCGCCGGTGGCCGCGCGGGTCGAGGCGGCGTGGGTGGACCGGCACGCCCGCAAGGGCACCGGGCCGAGCGACCACGCGCCGGTGATCGTCGACCTGGACGAGGCTCCGGACGGCGACATCGGGCCGGTGGTGCCGCCGCCGTCCGCGCCGCGTGCCCGCAAATCGGTCAGGCTGCCGCAGTCCCGGGCGGACTAGGGGTCTCGGGCCGCGCACCGCTCCGCCATCATGTGCGCCGACCGACGACCCGGAGGAGCACAGCGGTGACCGACCACGTGACGCAGGCGTACCTGGACGACGAGGGCCTGCACGGGCTGATGGGCCGGCTGGACCTGCCGCCGGGCCTGCGCGCCGCCTACGGCCACCGGCTGGTGAACCGGCCCTTCTTCCTGGACGAGCGCACCGCGCACGACGTCGCGGCCGACGTGCTCGACTTCTTCGAACTCCTCTTCTCCTTACCGGGCAGGCTGTTCGGCGGCAGCTTCACCCGGTTCGCCGACGCCCTGGGCATCCCGCCCGCCGAGGCCGCGCTGATGGGCTCCGAACGGCCGCCGGTGCACGGCCGCGCGGACATCTACCGCGTCGGCGACCGGTTCCGGCTGCTGGAGGTGAACGCGGGCTCGCAGCTCGGCGGCCCGGACCTGGGCGAGCTGGCCCGCGTGATCCACGCCGACCCGGGTTTCCAACCGTTCGTCCGGGAGCACGGCCTCGGCTACGTCAACCCGGTCGAGAAGCTGCTCGACGCCATCGGCCCCGACCGCACCGTCGCCTTCCTGGAAGAGGGCGGGATGCTGGCCCGGTTCGCCAAGGGGTTCGAGAGCTTCCGGGAGACCTGCGCCCGGCTGGGCGTGGACGTGCTGCTCGGCGAGCTGCACGAGCTGACCACCCGCGACGGCTACCTGCACCTGCACGGCACGAAGCTGGACGTGGCGGTCCGCTACTTCAACGCCGCGCAGGCCGTCGCGCACGCGGACACGCTGGCCAAGGGCCACAAGACCGAGCTGTACACGCCGTTGTCGAGCTACTACTACGGCAGCAAGTCGACCATCGCGCTGCTGTCGGAGCACCGCGAGGCGTTGGACGACGACGAGAAGGCGTTGGTGGACCGGCTGGTGCCGTGGACCCGCTCCCTGCGGGACGTGCCGCGCGACCTGCTGCGCGAGCGGCGGGAGGAGCTGATCGTCAAGGCGGCGGGCGGGTTCGCGGGCGCGGGCGTGCACCCGGGGTGGCTCATGACCGACCGCGAGTGGGCGCGGGTGCTCGACGAGGTCGGGGACGAGCCGTACGTGGTGCAGGAACGGGTGCGGCCCACGCTCGACGTCGTGCCGGGTGACGACCGGCCGTACGTGACGACGTGGGGCTGGTTCGTCACCGACCGGGGGTTCGCGGGCATGAGCATCCGCTCGATGCCGTCCGCCGACGGCGCGGTGGTCAGCTACGCCGGCAACCCGCTCACCAAGGTGTCCGGCCTGCTCGTGCACTGAGCGGCGCGGGTCGACCGCGTTGCGTCATTCCGGCCTGTCCGCGCCCCGCACCGGGTTAGGGTCCCGTGAAAGGGGGGTGCATGGGGCGGTTCTTCGCGGTGGCGCTGGGATTCCCGGTCGCGGTGCCGAGCATCCTGTTGGTGATCGTCGTCGCCTACTGGCTCCTGGTCGCCTTCGGCGCGGCGGACGCGGACTGGGTGGAGCTGGACATCGGCGGCGTGCCCGCCACGATCGGCGTCTCGCTGCTGGTGGCGTTCTCGTGGTTCGCCTGCCTGGCGGGCGTGGTGCTGGTCGGACCGTCGTCGGCCGCGGCGGGTTTCGCCGTGCTCGGCGGCGCGCTGCTGGTCGGCGCGGTGCTCGCCCGGCTGGCCATGGCGCCGTTGACCCGGCTGTTCCCGGCCGACCCGCCCGCGTCCCGGCTGGACTTCGTCGGCCGCACCTGCGTCATCCGCACGGGCCGGGTCACCCGGACCTTCGGCCAGGCGGAGGTCACCGCCGCGGACGGCTCGTCGGCGGTCGTGCAGGTGCGGCAGCCCGGCGACGACGCGCTGACCGCGGGCGCCACCGCGGTGATCTTCGACTACGACGCGGACGGCGAGTTCTTCTGGGTGGCGCCGCTGGACCTCGGCCTCGACCCGACTCACGCACTGGGGGAGCACTGATGGACGTCATCACCACCGGGTTCGGCATCCTGATCGCCGTCGTCCTGGTCGTCGTGATCGCGCTGCTGATCCTGGTCAGCAGGCTGTTCCGCAAGATCGACCAGGGCAAGGCGCTGATCATCTCGAAGGTGCGCAAGGTGGACGTCACGTTCACCGGCGCGGTGGTGTTGCCGGTGCTGCACCGCGCGGAGGTCATGGACATCTCGGTGAAGACGATCGAGATCCGCCGCGCCGGCCAGGAAGGGCTGATCTGCCGGGACAACATCCGCGCCGACATCCGCATCACGTTCTTCGTGCGGGTCAACAAGACCGTCGAGGACGTCATCAAGGTCGCCCAGGCCATCGGCACCGCCCGCGCCAGCGACGAGGCCACCCTCCAGGAGCTGTTCAACGCGAAGTTCTCGGAGGCGTTGAAGACGGTCGGCAAGCAGCTCGACTTCATCGACCTCTACACCATGCGCGACGAGTTCCGCGACCGGATCATCCAGGTGATCGGCACCGACCTCAACGGCTACAGCCTGGAGGACGCGGCGATCGACTACCTGGAGCAGACGCCGATGGCGCAGCTCAACCCGTCGAACATCCTCGACGCCCAGGGCATCCGCAAGATCACCGAGCTGACCGCGATCGAGCACGTCCGCACGAACGAGTTCACGCGCCAGGAGGAGAAGGAGATCACGCGCCAGAACGTCGAGGCGCGCGAGGCGATCCTGGAGCTGGAGCGCCGCCGGGCCGACGCGGAGATCAAGCAGAAGCGCGAGGTCGAGACGATGCGGGCGCGCGAGGAGGCGGAGATCGCCAAGGTGCAGGCCGAGGAGCGGCTCAAGGCCAACACCGCGCACATCCGCACCGACGAGCAGCTCGGCATCCAGACCGAGAACAAGGCCCGCGAGATCGCGGTGGCCGAGAAGAACCGCGAGCGCGTGATCGCGATCGAGACCGAGCGCATCGAGAAGGACCGGATGCTGGAGGTCATCGGCCGGGAGCGGGAGACCGAGCTGTCCCGCATCGCCGCCGACAAGGAGCTGGAGGCGGAGAAGCGGTCCGTCGCCGAGGTGGTGCGCGAGCGGATCGCGGTGGAGAAGACCGTCGCCGAGCAGGAGGAGATCATCAAGCGGCTGCGCGCGGTCGAGGAGGCCGAGCGGCAGCGCCAGACCGTGGTGATCAAGGCCGAGGCGCAGGCGCAGGAGGGCCTGGTCAAGGACATCAAGGCGGCGGAGGCCGCGGAGCAGGCCGCGAAGTTCAAGGCCCGCGAGGAGCTGCTGCTCGCCGAGGCCCGCCAGCAGGCCGCCGAGCTGGACACCCGCGCCATGATCCGCCTCGCCGAGGGCAAGCAGGCCGAGGCCGCCGCGAACGGGCTGGCCGACGTGCAGGTGCGCGAGCGGGACGCGGAGGCGATCGAGAAGGTCGGCCGCGCCGAGGCCGCGGTGGAGAAGGAGAAGGCGCTCGTGGCCGCGCTGGCGATCCGCGAGAAGCTGAAGGGCGAGGCGGAGGGCCTGGCCGACAAGGCGGGCGCGATGGCCGCGCTGGACGGCGCCACCCGCGAGCACGAGGAGTACCGGCTGCGGCTGGAGACCGAGAAGGAGGTCCGGCTCGCGGGCCTGGACGTGCAGCGGCAGGTGGCCGAGTCGCAGGCGATGGTGCTGGCCACGGGCCTGGAGAAGGCCGACATCGACATCGTCGGCGGCGAGAGCGCGTTCTTCGACCGGATCGTCGGCGCGATCACGGTGGGCAAGCAGGTGGACGGGTTCGTGGAGCACTCCGACGTCGCCCGGACCCTGGCCGGGCCGTGGCTGGACGGGTCGGCGAGCTTCACCGACGACCTCGGCCGGCTGCTGGGTTCGTTCGGCACCGGTGACGTCAAGAACCTGACCGTGTCCGCGCTGCTGCTCAAGCTGATCGGCTCCGGCGGGCCGGACGAGGGCAAGCTGCGCGAGCTGCTGGCCGCCGCGCAGCGGCTGGGCGTGGCCGAGCGGCCGGTCGCCTCGCTGTCGTGACCGCGCCGGTGGAGGCGGGCGCGGCGGTGGAGGCCGGCACGTACGAGGTGCTGCGGGCCCGGCTGGCCGAGCAGGCAGCCGGGCTCGCCCGGCGGGCCGAGGAGCTGAACGCGCGCCGGCTGGAGGTGTTCGGCAGCGCGGAGCTGGCGCTGCTGGGCACCGAGCGGATCCGCACCGAGCACAACTGCGTGCCGCGCGACTGCGTGTCCCTGTCCGTCGCCGGGGGCGGCGGGTCGCCGGCGACCGGGCTGATGCTGTTCGGCTACAACGTCTTCATCGGCCTGAAGCCGGAGACCGCGGTCGACGACGTGTTCTCGCTGCACCGCTTCACCCGTGACGGCGGGGCGTTCCGGTTCGAGGACGCGGCGGACGACGAGCTGCCGGGCCTGCTGCGCGACCCGCGGTTCGAGCGCGACTTCGCCGAGCTGTACCGGTACTACCGGGACACCAGGCTGATCCAGCTCCGCCGGGTCGAGGGCCGGCTGCTGGCGGTGTTCCAGACGGGCGCGCGCATCGGCGACATCCGGGTGCTGCGCTGGCGGGTCGGCGTGGACGGCTCGGTCGAGTACCTGGACAACCGGGGCGAGCGCGACCACGTGTTCCCGCCGTCGCACGACTTCGAGTGGATCGCGACCGGGCGCGAGCACCACGTGCCCGGCCGCCACCCGCACATCTCCGTCGAGGACGAGGTGTTCGTCGAGACCATCGGCGGCGACCTCACCATCAAGGTGGAGAACAACACCGAGACCGGCGAGGGCGTCTACACCGAGCCGGTGGACGAGCCGCTGCAGTCCCTGGCCGACGGCGAGGTGCAGTACGCGCGCGTCGGCCCGCTGATCCTGCTACGCGTCCGCCCCTACAACGAGACCGCGTGGCGGCACCTGGTGTTCAACACCCGCACCCGGTCCGTGGTGCGGCTGGACGGCATCGGCCAGGCGTGCCAACGGCTGCCCGAGGACCAGGGCCTGATCTTCCCCGGCGGCTACCACCTGGCCACCGGCGTCGGCAAGACGTTCGACACCCCGGTGGACGAGCTGGAGTTCGAGCGGGTCATCCGCTCCACCAACGGCGAGGACGTGCTGTACGTCTTCCACGCCCGCCGCGACGGCCGGTCGCTGCTGCTGCCGTACAACGTGATCCGCAGGGAAGTGGCGACCCCGCTGTCGTGCCACGGGTACTCGCTGTTCGACGACGGCACGCTGGTCGTGTTCCGGGCGACGGACGACGAGCCGACCCGCGTGCACCCGATGCAGGTGTGGCAGACGCCGTACCTGTCCGACGCCTACGCCGCCGCGCAACCCGTGGGCACCGGCCCGCTGGAACGCGTCGGCAACGCCGACCTGGTGCGCGGCATCTCCGACTGCCTGTCGGTGACCCGGCTCGTCGGCGACACGGCCCCGTCCGTGCCGGTGTTCGAGGACCTGATCGCCTCCTGCGCCAGGGTGCTCGACACCTACCACTGGCTCGGCGAGCCGGAGCTGGGCGACCTGCGCGACCCGCTGTCGCGGGTGCGGGCGACGGCCGAGCAGGTGCTGGACGAGTTCGAGACCGTGCGGGCGCTGACCGACCAGGCGGCGGCCGCGGTCGACGAGGCCGAGGAGCGGATCGCGTCGGTGGTCCGCCGGGTGCGCGGCGACGTGCCCGCGTCGGCCGACGCGTGGGTGCGGCAGCTCGCCGACCTGCGGCAAGCCCAGGGGCACCTGCTGACGGTGAAGGAGCTGCGGTACGCCGACGCGGCCCGCATCGACGCGCTGGTGTCGTCGGTGGAGGACGAGCTGGCGGGCACGGCGCGGCGCGCGGTCGAGCACCTGCGCCGCGACGACGCGTTCGCCGGCTACCACGAGCGGGTCGAGGGCCTGGTCGGCGAGGCCGAGGCGATCCGCACGGCCGCCGAGGCCGACCCGGTGGTCGAGCGGCTGGGCGAGCAGCAGCGCGGCCTGGAGGTGCTGACCGAGACCATCGGCTCGCTCGACATCGCGGACGCCACCGTGCGCACGGCGATCCTGGAGCGCATCGGCGAGGTGCTCGCCGGGCTGAACCGGGCGCGGGCCACCGCGGACGGCCGCCGGCGCGCGTTGCTCGCCACCGAGGGCCGGGCCGAGTTCGCCGCCGAGTTCGCGCTGCTGGGTCAGGCGATCACCGGCGCGCTGGCGGTCGCGGACACCCCGCAGCGGTGCGACGAGCAGCTGGGCCGGCTGCTGCTGCACCTGGAGAACCTGGAGTCGCGGTTCGGCGCGTTCGACGACTTCCTGACCCGGCTCGGCGAGAAGCGGACCGACGTCAACGAGGCGTTCTCGTCGCGCAAGCAGGCGCTGCTGGACGACCGGGCCCGTCACGCCGACCGGCTCGCGACCTCCGCCGACCGGATCCTGGCGAGCGTCACCGGGCGGGTGGCGTCGCTGGCGTCGGCGGACGAGGTCAACACCTACTTCGCGACCGACCCGATGGTGGCGAAGGTCCGCGCGGTCGCCGACGAGCTGCGCGCGCTGGGCGACCGGGTGCGCGCCGAGGAGCTGGACGGGCGGGTGCTGGCCGCGCGGCAGGAGGCGGGCCGCTCGCTGCGGGACCGGCTGGACCTGTTCGACGGGGAGGCGATCCGGCTCGGCCGGCACCGGTTCGCGGTGAACACCCAGCCGGTCGACCTGACGCTCGTGCCCAAGGACGGGGAGCTGTCGTTCGCCGTCACGGGCACCGACTTCCGCGCGCCCGTGCGCGACCCGGCGTTCGCGGACACCCGGCCGTTCTGGGACCAGTCGCTGGTGTCGGAGACGGCCGAGGTCTACCGGGCCGAGCACCTGGCCGCGTCGATCCTGGCCGAGCACCCGGTGGAGGAGCTGCACGCCGCCGCCACCGGGGGCCGGTTGCCGGACCTGGTGCGCCGGGTCGCCGAGTCGCGGCTGGACGAGGGCTACGAGCGGGGCGTGCACGACCACGACGCGGCCCGCATCCTCGACGTGGTGCTGCGCCTGCACGCGGGCGCGGGCGTGCTGCGGTTCCCGCCGGCCGCGCGGGCCGCGGCGCAGCTGTTCTGGGTTTCGGCCGACGAGGGCGTGCGGTCGGCGTTCGCGCGGCGCGCGGTCTCGCTGGGCCGGGCCAGGGCGGCGTTCGGGCACACCGCGGCCATCGACGAGCTGTGCGCCGAGCTGGGCGCGGCGGCCGGCGACCCGCTCGCGGGCGAGTACCTGTTCGAGGAGCTGTGCGGTTCGCCGTTCGGGTTCGTCACGAGCGCCGGGGCGCGCGCCCTGGTGGACGCGTTCCACCGGGCGTTGGGCGGGCGCAGGGAGTTCGACGACGACCTCGCGGCGATCGCGGACCTCGACGTGCGGCGGCGGTTGGCGGAGGGCTGGTACGAGGCGTTCCTGGGCGGCCTGCCCGACCGGGACCGCCACCTGCCCGACCTGCCGGAGGCGGTGGCGCTGGAGCTGTGCCGGGACCTGCCCCGGCACGAGTCGTCCGCGCAGCTGGAGGCCACTGTGGACGGACTGCTCGGCACCCACCCGCGCGTCGTGGACCGCGGCCTGGAGGTCCGGCTGGACGAGCTGCTGACCCGCACCCGGGCGTTCCGCGAGCACCGCGTGCCCGCCTACCGCGCCTACCAGCGGCGGCGCAACGAGGTCGTGGCCGCCGAACGGGCCAGGCTGCGGCTGGACGAGCACCGGCCGAAGGTGATGGGCGCGTTCGTGCGCAACCGGCTGCTGGACGAGGTCTACCTGCCCCTGATCGGCGACAACCTGGCCAAGCAGCTCGGCGCGGCGGGCGACGGCAAGCGCACCGACCAGATGGGCCTGCTGCTGCTCATCTCACCGCCCGGCTACGGCAAGACGACGCTGATGGAGTACGTCGCCCACCGGCTCGGCCTGGTGTTCGTCAAGGTCAACGGCCCGGCGCTGGGCCACGGTGTGACGTCGGTCGACCCGGCGGACGCGCCGAACGCCACCGCGCGGCAGGAGGTCGAGAAGATCTCGTTCGCGCTGGAGGCGGGCAACAACGTGCTGCTGTACCTGGACGACATCCAGCACACCTCGCCGGAGCTGCTCCAGAAGTTCATCTCGCTGTGCGACGCGCAGCGCCGCATGGAAGGCGTGTGGGACGGCCGCACGCGCACCTACGACCTGCGCGGCAAGCGGTTCGCGGTGTGCATGGCGGGCAACCCGTACACCGAGTCCGGGCAGCGGTTCCGCATCCCCGACATGCTCGCGAACCGCGCCGACGTGTGGAACCTCGGCGACGTGCTGTCCGGCCGCGAGGACCTGTTCGCGTCGAGCTACGTGGAGAACGCGCTCACGTCCAACCCGGTGCTCGCGCCGCTGTCGACCCGCGACCGCGGCGACGTCGAGCTGCTGGTGCGGATGGCGCGCGGCGAGGACGTGCGGGCGGACCGGCTCGCGCACCCGTACGGGGCCGCGGAGCTGGAGCAGGTGCTGTCCGTGCTGCGCAAGCTGCTGCGCGTGCGGGAGGTCGTGCTGGCGGTCAACCGGGCGTACATCGCCTCCGCCGCCCAGGCCGACGCGTCGCGGATCGAGCCGCCGTTCCGGTTGCAGGGCTCGTACCGGAACATGAACAAGCTGGCGGAGCGGATCGTGCCGGTGATGAACGACGCCGAGCTGGACGCGGTGATCGACGACCACTACGCGGGCGAGGCGCAGACGCTCACCTCGGGCGCGGAGGCGAACCTGCTCAAGCTGGCCGAGCTGCGCGGCGCCCTGACCGAGGCCCAGGCCGCCCGCTGGCGGGAGGTGAAGGCCGCCTACGTGCGCGCCCAAGCCCTCGGCGGCGCGGACGACGACCCGACCACCCGCACCGTCGGCGCCCTGTCCCTGCTGACCGACCGCGTGGGCGCGGCCCTGGACCGCCTGGCCACCCGCTGACCCCCGCGTGTCCTACGTCCAGAACGCGCGTGTCCTACGTTCGCGTCGCGTGTGTCCTACGTTCGGAACGCGTGTGTCCTACGTTCGGAGCACCCGAGTTCAACGTTCGCGCACACCGGAAATCAGTCGAAGCGCTCGCAGGCCAGGCCGTCGCGGTCGAGGTCGAGGTGGTGGCGGTCCCGCCCCACCACCTCGATCCGGCCCGCGCCGTGGTCACGCAGCCAGTCGCACAACTCCCGCACCCCGCGCGGGAACCGCCACGGCACGCACGGCCCCTCCGTCACGTACGCGGGGTCGCAGTGGTGGCCCTGCGTCGGCCGGGTCGGCGTGGTGGTCACGACGGTGCTGGACGACGGGGGCGGCGGCTCCGACGACGTCGTCGTCACGGCGGTGGTGGTCGTGGTGATCGGCGGCGCCGGCCGCGGCTCGGGCTCGGGCGCCACCACGGGGATCGTCGTCGGCCGCGCGACCGCCACCGTCGTGGTGTACGTCGCGCTGACCACACCGGGCTCCACGGGGCTCAGCTGCACCTGCCGCACGTCCACCGGCCGCGGTTCGCGCACCGTGATCGCCATCGTCACGAGCGCGCCGGTCGCGAGCAACAACGCCACTCCGGCGAAGGCGACGCTTCTGCCACTGCTCATCCCTGCACCCGCTCCGAGGCTCCACGGTGTCACGTGGAATCGTTCAAGCCCCTGAACGCGTTACGCCCCAACCGTCTTGGCACGTCGAAGGGGTGACGCGAACCGCACGACGTGACACGATCGGGCGGTGGACGTCGGGTTGCTCGGACCGGGGACCGTGACCTGGCAGCTGCACGCCGACCCCGCCATGTGGGTCGCCGGCATCGCGAGCCTCTACCTGCAGGCGCTGCACCCCCGCGCGGTCGCCGCCGTGGTGCAGAACTCCAGCTTCCGGCGCGACCCGCTGGGCAGGCTCCTGCGGACCGCGGACTTCGTCGGCACGGTCAGCTACGGCTCCACCGAAGAGGTCCACCGGGCCGCCGCCCGCGTCCGCGCCGTGCACCGCACCCTGCGCGCCAAGGACGACACCGGCCGCACGTTCCGGATCGACGACCCCGAACTGCTGCTCTGGGTGCACTGCGCCGAGGTCCACTGCTTCCTCACCGTGCTGCGCCGCGCCGGCTACCGGCTCACCGACGCCCAGGTCGACCGCTACTACGACGAGCAACGCCGCACCGCCGCCCTGGTCGGCCTGCACGAGGACGAGGTGCCCGGCAGCGCCGCCGAGATGGCCGACTACTTCGCCGCCGCGCTCCCCAGGCTGCGGCGCACCGCCGACTCCGAGGTCGTGTACCGGTTCCTGCACCGCCCGCCCGTCACCGGCGTGCTGCGCCTCGGCCTGGACGCCTACGAGCCGCTGCTCGGCCACCTCGCGTACTCCGTGCTGCCCCCGTGGGCCATCGCCCTGCACGGCCACCGCCCGTACCCCGGGCAGGCGGCCACCGCCCTGCTGCGCGCCGTCCGGACCGCCGCGCTGCTCGTGCCCGCGCCCCTCCGCTGGGGCGTCCCCGAAGGTCACGTGAACAAGGCGATACGCCGACTCGGCCCGCGGGTGGCGCCCAGGCGAGCACTCCTGCCGTCCTGACCGGACGTCAGCGGGCTCACAGCGCCGATTGCGCCGAACGGACCATTGGCGTGGACCACTGCGACCTTTATCGCACCTGACCGACCCGCCCGCTTGCTTAGCATGAACAACGTCCGGCGCGTCGATCCGCGCCGCCCCCAGCACCCGAGAGGTTCCGCAGCACATGCTGTTCCGACGACTGCTGCCCGCGACCGCCCTGGTGACGGCCCTGTCCCTCACCGCGGCGTGCGGCGGCGCGAGCGACGACACCCTGGCAGGCAAGGCCGACGACGGCGAGCTGACCATCGGCATCCGGTACGACCAACCGGGCCTCGGGCAGCGCCGGCTCGACGGCAAGTTCGTCGGCTTCGACGTGGACGTGGCCAAGTACGTCGCCGCCCAGCTCGGCGTCGAGGAGTCCGGCATCAGGTGGCGCGAGGCCCGGTCCGCCGACCGCGAGAAGCTCATCGCCTCCGGCGAGGTCGACTTCGTCGTCGCCACCTACTCGATCACCGACAAGCGCAAGGAGCGGGTCGCGTTCGCCGGCCCGTACTTCCAGACCGGGCAGGGCGTGCTGGTCCGCTTCACCGAAGACGAGATCACCGGCCCGGAGACCCTGAACGGCAAGAAGCTCTGCTCGGTCGCCGGCTCGACGTCCGCGCAGAAGGTCAAGGACCAGTTCGCCCAGGACGTGCAGCTGGTCGAGTACGGCCAGTACTCCGACTGCGTGATCGCGCTGCTCGCCGGCAACGTCGACGCGGTCACCACGGACGAGGTCATCCTCGCGGGTTACGTGGCGGAGAACCCCGAGCTGCTCAAGCTGGTCGGCACGCCGTTCACCACCGAGCGCTACGGCATCGGCCTGGCCAAGGACGACGCGGAGGGCCGCTCGAAGGTCAACGCCGCCATCGAGAAGATGGTCGGCTCCGGCGAGTGGCGCGCCGCCCTGGAGCGCAACATCGGCCAGGCCGGCGTCGAACTCCCGGAACCACCCAAGGTGACGGAGAAGTAGCTTTCCGGTGGACCAATGACTTCTGGGTGGTAGTGCTCGAGGTCACCAACCGATACGCTCAGCCACGCAGGCCGTGGTTTCTGTGTTCGTGTCTCACGCTCGCGGAACGACACGCGGGCGTGCCGTCCCCACCGGCGACCGGTGGGGGAAACGCCCCGGGACGGCCGGGGCTGCACGGTGCAGCCCCAAGCTTTCCTGCGATGGAGGCAGGTACATGGCACTGGGCACTGTCAAGTGGTTCAACTCCGAGAAGGGCTTCGGCTTCATCGCCCAGGAGAACGGCGGGCCGGACGTCTTCGTGCACTACTCGGAGATCCAGGGCCAGGGGTTCCGCACCCTGGAGGAGAACCAGCGGGTCGAGTTCGAGATCGGCCAGGGCACCAAGGGTCCGCAGGCCCAGAACGTGCGCAAGGTCTGATCGCGTCGTCACCACCGTCTTCCGCTACGACGGCGCAGGCCCCCGACCGGCTGGTCGGGGGCCTGTTCGCGTTCGGGCCCGGCCTCGGGAGCCGGGGCACTGCCGGGGGTCTAGTAACCGCGCTGGCGCGCTTCCCACTCCAACCGCTGCATGACCCACTCCGTGGCCAGCGCCTGCGGGGAGGTCTGCCGCTCGGCGGCCAGCTCCTTCAACTGCTCGTTCGCCATGAGCTGCAGGCGCAGCTGGTACACCTGCGCGTTGCCGAAGCTCGTGCCCGCCGTCGTCTCCGCGTCGGAGGTCTCCGGGGCGAGGGCGGCCAGGTACGACTCGAGCTCCTCGTCGGGCAGGACTTCTTCCTGTTCACGGGCGGGCGGGCGATGCCGGCCCGACTTCGACCGTCCAAGGGATCCAAGAGGCACGGCGACACGATAACGGTTGGATTGCGGCGCCGGCCACAGTGTGGCCCCGGTCACGGGTGAACGCGTGGAGAGGCCCCCGCGCCAGGGGGAGGAACGCGGGGGCCGGAGGGGATCTCCACAGGCGCTGACCGGGGGTGTGTCAGCAGTTCGGATTGTTGCACGCGCACGTGGACCTGGGGAGTGGGTTGGCCCGAAATCTTCAGGTGGGAGATGGCGGGAAGCCCCTGTCCGGCCCGTTCGCGCGCGCCGGCCCCGCCGCACGGCTCACCCCTGTGGGGTAGGCGGCGGCGCGTCGGGGTCGTCCGGCGCGGCCTCCAGGTTCGTGATCTCCCCCTCCAGCCGCTGCACCAGCTCCTCGAGGCCCTCCAGCATCCCGTCCAGCTGGCTCATCTTGTCGTTCATCAACCGGTCGATGTGCCCCCCCGTGGCGGGCACCCACACGCGGCCGCACCCGTGGCTGATAAACAAAAACCAGCCCCCCCGGCCCCACCCGTTGGGGGGGTGCGGGGGGGGGGGGGGA
>NZ_JBHYXZ010000099.1:26971-32237 GCF_042752395.1 Actinosynnema sp. NPDC059335
CTCACACTCCCCGCCGCCCCACCCACACACCCCGACAGTGTTTATTTTTTTTCTATCAAACGCGGGTGCGCGCCCCTCCTCACCCGCCACCCCCCCCAGGCTGCCGAACAGCTCCTGCGGGTTCGCCGCGGCCGCGGGCCCGCTCGTCCCGTCCGTCGGTGGCGGCGTGGCGGCGGCATCCTCCGCCGCCGCTGGTTCCGGCGTCTGCCCCGGTACCGGTTCGGTCATGGGTGGCACCCTCCTCGTTCGCGACAAGCACATCACGCCGCGCTTGACACCAAGTGGCCTACACGGAAAGTGACGCTGTGTCGCCCCTGAATCACTCTCCGGGGGGCTGTGGCGGCTCGATGGGCTCGCTTAGCCTCGCGCCAACCTCAAGTCGGGGAGGCGTCATGAGCGGGTCCCTAGAAGTGCGTCAGTTCCTGTGGAACCAGGACGACGCGATGTCCAGGCCGGGCGGCGGTGGGGTGCCTGCCCAGCGAACCGGTGAGCCGTCGCGGATCTCGGACGAGCAGGTCCACCGGGCTCGGCTGTCGGTGGCGCGCGGCGCCACCAGTGCCGAGGACTGCCGGTTGCTGCTCGACATGCTCGGGCTGTCACCGGGCGAGGACGGGGGCGTGCCACCCGTGCAGCGCTAGGACGTCACGAGCCGCGGCCCCTCCGGGACCCCTTCCCGGAGGGGCCGCGTCGTCGCGGCCCGCCGTGAACCGGGGTGGAATCGCAGGTCAACACCTTGTTGGACCCCCGTTTTGGAGGTGTGGACCCCCGTGCCCTATGCTTACGATGCTTCCACCGGACAGCGTGGAGGGCCTGGGAAAGAAGGTGGCCCAAGGGCTGCTGGAGGAACCTGGTCCCCATCGTCTAGCGGCCTAGGACCCCGCCCTTTCAAGGCGGTAGCGCGGGTTCGAATCCCGTTGGGGGCACGCAGTACAGCAAGGCAGAAGTGAGCAAGGCCCAGTGGCGCAGTTGGTTAGCGCGTCGCCCTGTCACGGCGAAGGTCGCGGGTTCGAGTCCCGTCTGGGTCGCAAGGCAGTTCGGCCGGTTGGTCGAGCCGCTACCTGGCCAGGTAGCTCAGTTGGTACGAGCGACCGCCTGAAAAGCGGTAGGTCGGCGGTTCGACCCCGCCCCTGGCCACCAGATCGTTCGAAAAGCCCCTCGCCGGCCGTGAGGGGCTTTTCTCATTTCCCGGCGGTGAATCGGATGACCGCCAACGCCTGGTCGTCGTGCACTTTCGGCCGCGGCCACTTCGTGCGCCCGGGATCACCCGCCTCCGCCGCGCGGATCTCGTCCAGCACCGCTTCCGGGCCTTTTTCGGACGTGATTCGCAACACGGCCTGCCAGTCCGCGAACAAGCCGTAGTCGTCCACGCCGCAGGACACGCCGTCGGTCGCCATCAGCACGGCCCGGACCCGGTCCCGCGGCCAACTCGCCCGTACGGCCCGGTGCGCGGCGGCCGGGTCGGCCTCGGCCACCCACCAGCCGCCCTCGCGGTTGCGCCAGTCCGTGATCGGGTGGACCTGGCCCCGCAGGTCCCGCAGCCGGTGGTCGGCGACCACCTCGACGCCGGCGTCGGTGAACACGGCGACCGGGCTGTCCGCGAGCACCAGCACGTCCACCGAGGCGTCGGTCCACCGCGTGATCGCCACCGTGCTGGACGGCGAGTCGCCCGGCGTCAGGCCGTGCTCGGCGGCGAGGCGGGCGATGGCCCCGGCCAGCTCGTCGGCCAGGTCGTGGTCGAGGTCCCGGTCGAGGCGGGTGAACTGCCCGGCCAGGTGGCGCGAGTGCCAGCCGCCGTCGCGGACGCGGGGCGTGGGCGAGGTCGCGCCGTCCAGCACCACCACCGCGTTCGGCAGGAGCACGATGCGGTCCTCGGTGGGGCGCGGCAGGCCGTCACGACCCACCCCGGCCCGTTCGGCGGTGGTGATCTCGGGCATCGACCCCGAGCGTAGCGTGTCAACTTGGGTTGACAAGTCGGCGGATGTCAACCAAAGTTGACGGCATGACGGAGGCAACCGAACTCGCCTCGGCGGCGGGCGACCAGGACCCCAGGGTCGGGCTCCGGGCGGTCAGCGCGCTGCGCCGCCTGCTGGAAACACTCGAAGCCGTGCAGGTGCGCAACGCCCGCGCCCGCGGCTGGTCATGGCAGGAGATCGCGGCCGAACTCGGGGTGACCCGGCAGGCCGTCCACAAGAAGCACGGGGGAGACCGATGATCGGCGAACGGTTCACCAGATCCGCCCGCCAGGCCGTCCACGACGCCGTCGTGCAGGCCGAGCGCCTCGACGCGCCCGAGATCGGGCCCGAGCACCTGGCCCTGGCGCTGCTCGACGCGCCGGTGCTGGCCGAGTTCCACCTGGAGCGCGACGAGGTCGTGGACGCGTTCCTCGCCGCCCGGCGCAAGGGCGGCCTCAGCGACGCCGACACGGAAGCGCTGCGGCGGCTCGGCATCGACGTCGACCAGATCGTGGCGTCCGTCGAGCGCACCCACGGCGAGGGCGCGTTGGCCGGCCCGAGGACCCGGCGTCGGCGGCGGTTCTTCGGCAACCACCTGCCGTTCACCGCGGCGGCGAAGAAGACGCTGGAGCGCAGCCTGTCCGAGGCGCGCGACCTCGGCCACAGCTCCCTGCGCCAGGAGCACATGCTGCTGGCGCTGCTGGCCCAGCGGGGGCTCGTGGCCGAGGTGCTGGAGGCGCGCGGGGTGAACTACGTGGAGGTCAGGAAGCGGGTCGCTCGCTCACCCAGGTGACCAGGGGGAGGAACGCCTGGGTCAGCGGGCCGATGGTGACGGCGTAGAGGACCGTCCCGACGCCGATCGTGCCGCCGAGCAGCCAGCCGACGGCCAGCACGGTCAGCTCGACCACCGTCCGCACCAGGCGCAACGAGGTCCCGGTCCGCGCGCAGAAGCCGGTCGTCAGGCCGTCGCGCGGGCCGGGGCCCAGGCGGGCCCCGATGTAGACGGCCGCGGCCAGGCCGTTCAGCACGATGCCGGCGGCGAGGAACAGGATGCGCGGCAGCAGGCCGGTCGGGGTCGGGAGGACGGCCAGGGTGGCGTCCACCGCGAGGCCGATGACGACCACGTTGCTGACCGTGCCGACGCCCGGTCTCTGCCGCAGCGGGATCCAGCAGAGCAGGACCACGACCCCGACCAGGGCGGTGACCAGGCCGAACGACAGGCCGGTGAGCTTGGTCAGGCCCTCGTGCAGCACGTCCCACGGGTCGAGGCCGAGGGTGGCGCGGATCTGCAGCGCCATGCTCGTGCCGTAGAGCCACAGGCCGGCGAGGAGCTGGGGGACGCGGCGCAGCGGGGAGACGGTGACCGGGACCGGGGTGAGGGCGGCGAGCATGTGGCCATCCTTCGTCGCGATTGGCCTTGTATTCCACAGCCAATTGGCAATAATTGGCCTTATGAGCGCTGAAGTCCCACCAGGTGGACGTATATCCGGTTTCCGCCTGGCCCGACTGCTCGGCGAGTGGCGTCGCAGTGGCGCACGTCACGGGGCCGCGGACCTCGCGGCGGCGGTGCGGATGCTGGTGCTGGACGGGCGGCTGCCCGCCGGCACGCGGCTGCCCGCCGAGCGCGAGCTGGCCCAGGTGCTGCCGGTGAGCCGGACGATGATCACGGCGGCGCTGGACCAGTTGCGGTCGGAGGGGCTGGTCGCGAGCCGCCGCGGGGCCGGGACGTGGATCAGCCTGCCGACCGGGGCGCTGGGCGTCGTGCCGGACACCCCGCTGGTCGGGTCCAGCATGGTCGACTTCGCGCGCGCCGCCCCGCCCGCCCTGCCGGGGGTGCTGGCGGCGTTCGACCAGGTCCGGCGGTTCCTGCCCGACCACCTGGCCGATCACGGGTACTTCGAGCACGGGGTGCCCGAGCTGCGCAAACGCATCGCCGAGCGGTACGCGGCGCGCGGGCTGCCGACGTCACCCGACCAGATCGTGGTCACCAGCGGCGCGCAGCACGCGCTGGCGCTGACGTTGCGGCTGTTCACCGGACCGGGTGATCGCGTGCTGGTCGAGCAGCCCAGCTACCCCAACGCGCTGGACGCGATCAAGGCCGTCTCCGCCATCCCGATCCCCGTCGCGATGACCGAGACCGGCTGGGACCTGCCCGGCATCGCCGCCGCCCTCCGCCAAGCCGCGCCGCGCATGGCGTACGTGGTCGTGGACTTCCACAACCCCACCGCGCACCGGCTGGACGCCGAGGGCCGGGCCGAGCTGGTCGAGACCGCGCGACGTGCCCGCACGCCGTTGGTCGTGGACGAGACGCTCGTGGAACTGGACCTGGACGGCGACCCGTCGGCCGGCCCGCCGCCGACGGCGGCGTTCGGCGAGGACCTGGTCGTGACGCTGGGTTCGGCGAGCAAGTCGCACTGGGGCGGCCTGCGGATCGGCTGGATCCGCGCGACCCCCGAGGTGGTCCACCGCCTGATCTCCACCCGCACCGCGCTCGACCTGGGGTCCGCGGTGGTGGAGCAGCTGGTGTTGGCGGAGCTGCTGGCCGATCCGGAGCCCGCGCTGCGCGAGCGGAGGGCCCAGCTGGCGGCGCAGCGCGACGTGCTCATCGAAGGGCTGCGCGAGCACTGCCCGACGTGGCGTTTCCGCAGGCCGGCCGGTGGGCTCAGCGTGTGGTGCGAGCTGGACGCGCCGGTGAGCACGCGCATCGCCGTCGTGGCGCAGAACCACGGGATCCGGCTCGCGCCGGGGTCGCGCTTCGGGGTCCACGGCGGGTTCGAGCGCTGGCTGCGGCTGCCGTTCGTGCAGCCGGCCGACGTGCTCCGCGATGCCGCGCGCCGGCTGGGGCTGGTCGCCGCGTCCGTCGCCGGCACCGGGCTCGGGGGTGACGCCGACCTGGCGGTGCCGGTGGCCTGACCCGCTCGCTCTCGTCCGTGCCCGGCTGGGGGAAGGGTGCCGGGGCGGTGGTCGGCTGCGGCCGGGGTGCCGGGCGGGGCGTGTGGCGGGCGGGGCGTGTGGCGGGCGGGGCGTGTGGCGGCTGGGGCGTGTGGCGGCTGGGGCGTGTGGCGGCTGGGGCGTGTGGCGGCTGGGGCGTGTGGCGGTCAGGGCGGGTGGCGGGACGGCGGTGGCGGTTGGGACGGGGTGGTGGCTGGGGCGGGTCGGGGGTGGCTGAGGGGTGGGGGTGGTTGAGGGGTCGGGGGTGGTTGTCGGGCTCCTCATGGTTTTAACCGAGGTGCAGTAACAGTGTTTCCGTACATATTTTGGCGATGATCACTCGATCGTGTTAGCGCGAGCCGTCGGGCTCCGGCTCAGCCCCT
>NZ_JBHYXZ010000100.1:0-32135 GCF_042752395.1 Actinosynnema sp. NPDC059335
GCCCGGTACCGGGCGCGCCCTTCGTCATGCCTGGTCAAACAGTCGTGCCGTAATGCTCCATGGGGAAGTCGGCACCCCACGGGCCGAAGAACCGGCACTCGGCCAACACTCTCGGATCCAGTTGGCGGGCCTGGACTTCGAGGGCGTTCAGTACCACGGCGAGCTTCTCCAGCTCATCGTGGCCGGCCTTGATCACGACCGACGTCGGGCGATGCTCGTCGCAGCCGCCTTCGTTGCCGGCCGACTCCACCAGGATCTCGCCGTGACTCGGCGGGAAGGTGAAGCTGCACGTCAGCGGATACGGCTCGGCGTCACCCACGTTGTTGATCGCCACCGCGCCGAAGCTGTCCGGGTAGTACCAACTGCCTTCCGGGTCGACCGGCCGACCGTTGGAGTCCAGACGCTCCGGGTCGGTGATGCGCTAGCCACGCGCGAGCAGCGCCTTGTGCAGCGCGTCGACCCGGGGGATCTCGATCCACGGCCCGTGCAGCGTCTCCACGTCGTCCCCCTCACGTTGACCAGGGACGTTGCCGTTCGAGGTCGACGTCACGCGCCACCACCTCCGGCCGCTTCCGCCGCCGCGGCGGCCGCCGCTCGGGCCTCGACGTCCCGCCGCGCCGCGACGTCCACCGCAGCCGCCCGCTCCAGGTGCGGCCACCAGTAGCCCCGTTCGGCCAGGTCCTCGGCCGGGTCGCGGGTGATGTCGGTCTTGGTCGCCGGGCCGCGCGGCACCGACACCGGCGGCCCGGTCGGAGTCGGCGACCAGCCCGGTGCCTGCGCCGGCGACCACGTCGGCGGGTTGCCCGACCAGCCCTGCGCGCTCGCGTACGGCGTGACGTACGCGCCGGCCGGCTGCGGCTGCGCCGCCGGGTCCGGCGCGGGCGGTGGTGTCGCGCCGGGCAGCGCCTCGCCCAGGTGCACGCCCGGACCGCACTTGTTCTTCCTGGTCACGACCGCTTCCCGCACCACGGCATCGGCGACCGCGTCCAGCGCCGCGCTCCGCCAGCGGGTGTGCCACTCGGCGGCCGGGACCGCGCCAGCGGTGGGCACGAACGCGTGCAACCACGCCGTGCGCAACCAGGACAGCTCCTCGACCGCGCCGGGGTGCAGCGCCCAGCAGTCGGGCAACTGCCGGCGGTCGACGAAGTAGCGGCCGACCAGGATCTCGTCGACCCACTCCCCCAGCAGCATCCAGGTCTGTTCGGCCTGGTCAGCGGTCAACCCGACCCAGCAGACTGGTGGGTGCTTGGGCTGACGTGGCATCTCCGCCAGCACGAGGTTGACGTCCTCGCGCAACCCGGCCAGCAGCGTGGTGTCCTCGGCCAGCCGGTCGGCGTGCCGGTCGAGGGCCTGGCCGTGCTCGTCGATGATCGGGCCGGTCTCGGAGATCCATCGGGCCTGGTCGGCGTGCTCCCGGCGGATCTTCGCCTGTTCCTCGGTGATCGTGGTCAAGTGTCCGTTGACCTCACCGGCGAACTCGCGGTGTTCGGCGGTGAGGTCGGCGAGCTCCTGCTGGAGTGGATCGGTCACACCGACCCCGACACACGCTCGTCGGCACCCTCGGCCTGGCGGGGGAACCCGGCAGTGCCGACCAGGGCGTCACCGAACACGCGCGGCGCGGTCGGCGGACCGGCCTGCGAACGCGGGTTCGGCGGCGTCTTGGCCATCTTCTTCCGCAGGGCCTTGAGTTCCTTCTCGGCGCGGACCTGGCCCTTGCGGTAGCGGACCACCACGGCCCGGCCCTCGCCCATGATGACCAGGGCGTGGCCGCGCGGCAGCATCCGGATCTCCTGCGGCGGCATGATCACCTCGGTGCGGGTCGAGGTGGTCTTCGACCGCGACAGGCCGTGCCGCGAGGTCGACTCCCCGGTGCTGACCGACTCCATCTCGCGGGTGCCGATCAGCTTGGACAGGTACTCGAGGTCGCCGGTGTTCTGGATGCCCCCGAGGATGACCTTGCTGAACAGGCTCATGATCGCGCCCGCCCCGATCACGCCCCACCGCTCGCGGAGCTGGTCGAACGACTGCGTGATCGCGGTCAGGTACATGCCGTAGCCGCGGGCGTCGGCCGCCCACTGCGCCAACGGCACCGGGGTGATCTTGGTGACCTCGTCGAGGAACATCCCGAACGGCGGGTCCAGCCGGCCGACCTCGCTGTTGGTCGCGGCCTTGCGCACGCCCTCGTAGATGTAGGTGGTCAGCGCCGACAGCAGCGGCGCGATCGTCTCGTCCCGGTCGTCGCCGATCAGGTACAGCGTGCCGCCGCTGCGGGCGAACTCCAGCACGTCGAAGCTCGTCCCGGAGCCCTTCGAGCAGGCCGCCGCGATCAGCGGGTTGGACATGAACGCCACCGCGCCGCGCGCCAGCGACCAGATCGACGCCTTCATGCGGTCGGCCTCGCTGCGCATCTCCGCCTGCAACGACGCCGCCCAGCCCTCGGGCACCACGTCGTTGAAGTGGCTGAGGATCCGCACCGCGTCCTCGTTGTCGGGGTTGGCCAGCCAGTACGCCACCGCGTTGAGGTCGTAGCCGCCCAACCGGGCGGCCATCAGGTACTTCGACAGGATCTCGATGCACTTCTCCGCCCAGGACGCGTCCTGCATCCCGGTGATGCCCTTGGTACCCCTGACCAGGGCCGTCGCCCGGTCGGTGGCCTCCTGGTAGAACTCGCAGCCCACCAGCGGATCCCAGTGGAAGTTGCCCATCAACCCGCCCACGTGCTGCGGGTTGAACAACGCCACCGGGCCGCGCTGCGCCCGCAGCTCGTTCGTCAGCAGGTAGACGTCGGGCTTGGTCGAGGCCACCAGCGCCGCGCCGGGCGCGTCGAGCAACCCGTGCAGCATCAACGCCGTCTTGCCCGCGCCGGGCGGGGCCACGATCAGCACGCTGCGCTCGAACCCGGCGTACACCCGGCGGCCGCGCACCGACCTGGACTCCCCCGTCACCGCCTTGCCCAGACGCTGGCCGTACTCGGTGGCCGCGGGCCGGTTGCGCCTGGTGGCCGTCGCCAGGCGTGACCGCCCGGCCAGGCTCGGACGCACCTGGTCGCCCACCGCGCGCACCGCGCGGGAGCCCAGGACGTCGGCGAAGTCGTGCCGGTCCGCCCAGCCCGGCCGGTGGAACAACGCCCGCCGCCGCGCGGTGCGGGTGCGCGACCACACCGCGTTGCCCACGCCCAGGCCCGTCACGAGCACGCCGACGCCCACGCCGGTGCCGGTGACGATCTCCATCGTGTCGGCGAAGCCCTGGCTGAACAGATCCGTGCTGGTCAGAATGCTGTCGTTGGCCAGGAGCGAGGTCGCTCCCAACGCCACCCCGGTGCCGGCTGTCGCCGCGTTCGGGTGCCTGCCAAACTTGCGCTTGGGCATACGGAGTCCTTAGCTCTCGTGTGACCGAGCGGCAGGGGGGGAGGCCGATCCCACCCCTGCCGCGCCTGATGCGGATGCACCCGGCACCACTCGACCGATCGGTCGAGCCGTCCCGGCTACACCCGGTGCAGCGGTCATCCCAGACCGTACGACTGCGGTCCGACAAACACACCCGGTTTCCGCAATATCGCGGAGTGTGACGTGCACAGCATGGTGACGTCCAATGCGCCCACCCATGACGCCGTCCGCCTCGTTCACGGGAGTCCGTCCTGGTCAGGGATCGGATACCGATCCCTGACCAGGGCATACGGGCTCAGCCCGTCGGCTGCGCCGAGAGGTTGATCTTGTCGCGGACGGCCATCGCGTCCGGCTTGCTGATCCTGAAGAAGGTCGCGAGCTGCGACGCGCTCGGCGCGGTCTCGCCGTCCTTGTTCGCCCGGGACGGCTCCAGCATCCCCTGCTGCATGGCGATCACCGCCACCGCCGCCAGGTGGTCCACCCGCTCCTCGTCGGCCGTGGCCATGAGCGTGGCCAACACCTGCGCGTCACCGCGCGAGATCCGGTCGTGGATCAGCAGCACCGCGGCGACCAGCACCGGAGCCCACCCCGTGCGCACCATGTCGCCCAGGTCGAGGTCCTTGATCGCGGGCCCGGACGCCGCCGCGAGCGACGCCAGCAGCAGACCCGCCTTCACCAGCCAGCCCTGCCACACCGCGCTGCCCGCCCGGGTGATCCCCGCCAGCGCCGCGCGGGCGTCGAACCGCATCAACGCCATCAACGCCACGGATGCCAGCGCCTCCAACGTCAACGACAGCCAGAACAACGGGTCGGTCTTGTCCCCGCTGGGCACGAAGTTCTTCTGCACCACGAACCCGGTGTAGAGCAGACCGCCGAACATCAGGGCGATCAGCGTGTTGCTCCACCGCGTCGCCGACCGGATCTGCGCCGCGATCCGCGCGTCCGTGCTGGTCAACCGCGCCCGCACCCGCTGCGCCCGCCGGTGCCACCGCGCGTCGCTGGCCACGTCCCGCTCGTCGCGCCGCCTGAACCGCCGGTCCACCCATCCGGTGACCGTCGCGCGCAGCTCCTCGCGGCGGGCCCGCCGCTGCGCCCGCTTGATCTTCCTCTTCCCGCGCTTGAGGTCGCGCTCGGCCTGCCAGGTGCGCAGCTCGCGGTTCTTGGCCCGCTCCAGCCGCAGAACCTCGCGCTCCTCGTCGATCTCGTCCGGGTCGAGGTGCCTGAACAGGTCCTCGTCGCTCTCCAGCCGCGCCAGGTCCTTCGCGACCTCCACCCGGGTGGTCAACGCCTTCACCACCGCACGCGGGTCGACCCCCTGCTCCTCGTCGAAGCGCGGGTCGTCGACCCGGTCCATCGGCGCGGTGTCGTCCAGGCCCCGGATGTAGTTCGCGGGGCTGCCCGACGGCCCCCCGTTCGAAGCCGCAACACTGCCGTTTGTCGAGCTAGCCAAGGCCGTACCATAGGTCTCGGACATGTGGGTTCATGATCCAATCTGTGTCCTTGGCCCCGGCCGGTGTCGTCAGCACCGCCGGGGCCGCTTGCCGTCTCAGCCGTTCTTGACCGGCGCGAGGGTGTAGATCATCGCGTTGGTCACCTTCCACATCGCGGCGAGTTCGCCCGTCGCAACCCCCGCCGCGCGGGAATCCAGGATCGCCGCGACCTGTGTGCGCTTGATCTCCCGATCGAGCTCGGCCCGGAGACGACGCCATCGCGCCACCCGCTCCCAGCTCGTCTCATGAGCGGCAGCTTGCCATGCCAGCACACCCGATGGCATCGGGTCGTCGCGCGAATCGTCGTCACTGTACATAAACACAATGTATTTATGTTTCCCCTCTTCGGCAAATCCGTGTGTGTATTCCCTGGTCAAGAACTTGCCTCGCGCGACAGGCGCGTGTCGCGCGCGTATACGCGCGCGTGTCGTGCTCCGCCAGGCGCGCCCACCACACGCCCGTGCCGACTGACGAGAGCGCCCGCGCACGGGTGTCGAGCGCTCCCAGGTCGGGCGTACGGGTGTCGTATGGCGCGTGTCGAGCACCCGCCGGTCGGGCGGGGGAGCGCCCGGAGGCGACACGCGCGTGTCGCCTGACGACACGGGTGTTGGCGCGTGTCGCGCCCGTGCGCGATGCTGACCGCCATGAGCTCACCGACCGTCCCGGACCTCCATCGGCGCATCGCCGCTCTGCGTGAGCGCGGACCGGTGGAGCTGGCGGGCAAGGTCGTCACCGTGATGTCCGGCAAGGGCGGGGTCGGCAAGACCCTGATCGCGATGGAGCTCGCGTACCTGTTCGACGCCGTGTTGGTCGACCTGGACTGGGACGGCGGCCGCGCCAGTCGCGCCCTGGGCTTCCAGCACACCAAGTACCAGCGCATCCCGCTGCTCGACGCGCTCGACAGCGGGCGGACCCCCACGCCGAAGAAGATGACCCGCAGACCCGACCTGGTCCCGGGCCACCCCGACTTCGGCGCACGCCAACCCGCCCCCGCCTACCTCGCCGAGCAACTGTCCCGATGGGCCGTCGACCTCAAACGACCCCTGGTGACCGACACCCACCCCGGCGGCAGCGACTCCACCTTCGGCGCGCTGGGCGCGGCCGACGTCGTGGTCCACCCCATCGCCCTGGCCACCCGGGAACTCGACGCCCTCGAGGAGACCCTCGCCGAACTCGAGCAGTACCCGATCATCCTGATCCCCAACGAGGTCCCCACCTACGTGCCCGGCCCCGAACTCGAACGCCTCGCCCAACTCGCCGAGAAACACCAGGTCACCGTGGGCCCGTTCATCAGCGAGTACGACGCCTACCGGCGTCGCAAGCTGCGCACCGTCGTCACCGCCGCCTCCGACTTCGGCAAGCGACCCGCTCAGATGGCCGCTCAGCTCGTCGACGTGGCAGAGGGGGTACTGACCTATGCCGCCGCCTAGTTCGGGCGGCCTGGACGCTCTCAGGGCCGCAAAAGAGGCACGCCGCGGCGGTGCGCGCCCCGTGCTTCCACCGAAACGCGGCAAGTCGGTACCGGCCCGGGAACCCGCCCCCACCGAGCTGACCGTCGTCCCCGACACGCCCGAACACCCCGGCGACCCGGCCGACGAAGCCGTGACCAGCTCCGACACCGGCACCGCCCGCCCCTCGGACGCCCCCGCACCGGCCGCACCCACGGCCGCGGCACCGCCGCGGGCCCCATCCCCGAGCGGAAGCACAACGGCGACGCACGCGGGCACCGAACCGGTCGACACCACCCCGGCACCCGCGCCGGCGGTGGTGACCACGCCACCCTCACGACGCCCGCCGGCGCGCCCCGCCAAACCGTCCCCGACACCCCGCCGCACCGAGCGCGCCGAGGTCGAGTGGACGATCCACACCCGCAACGTCCGCTCCGGCCTGATGGCCTGGGTCCGCGCGAAGCACAAGGTCCGCGACCGCGAACAGGATCTCCAGGAACTGCTGCGCACCATCCGCAAACACGTCACCGACGACGACCTCGCCGGGGTCGTACGCGTGGTCGCGGCCGGCACCGAGAGCTTCACCGAGCAGGAACTCGCCGAAGCTCTCGGTATCACGCTGCCGACCCCTACAGACCCCTTCTGACCAGCACCTCCATCAGCAGTCCTGCAGCGGCTACGCGCGCTCCCATACGCGCGGGCGCGCGACACGCGCGTGTCGCGAGTCGGGCGATCACGCGGGTGTCGCGAGCGTGCGGGCGGGCGCGGGTTATGAGGTAAAACCCCTGGTCAACACCGGTCGACGGAGATCCAGTACATTTCCGTGGCCTAGGGCGTGTCGCGCCCTACCGGACCATCCGATCAGCTAGGTTCACGATCATGTCGACACGTGACGAGCACCAAGGGGAGCGTCGTCGCGGCGAGCGCCGCCACGGTGACCGCCGCATGGCCGACCGCCGCGCCATCGCGCAGCGGCGACACAAGCTCGACGCCCCCCGTGACGCCGACGACGCGCAGAACCGCCGGCCGGACTACCGCGGACCCCGCGAGTCCTTCACCGTGCGCACGGAACCCGAGCACCTCGACGTCTACGCCCGGGTCGCCGGCCTGTTCGGCGTCAGCCGCAACGACCTGATCGCCTGGCTGCTCTCCGACGTCATGGGCCTGACCTGGCGCACCAAGGCACCCGACGTGCTCATCGCCGTGCACCGACTCCCCGAACTCGTCGAGGCCCTCGACGCGGGAATGCCCGACGACCAACTCGACGCGCTCGTCGAGGACATCAAGAGCGAGGGGGTACTGGCCAGGACCGCGTGACCAGCAGCTTCACCGGCTAACTGAATCACGAGGCCACCAAAGCGGCCGTTCCGAACGCATACCCGTCCCCGGGAAGGGACGGAATCTGCGGGAAGAGGGTCATCGGGCGGATGTGCGGGAACACGTCCACCCGGTCCAGCTGGCGGTGACGAGCGGGAACTCGTCGACCGCAGGTGCCTCACTACCTAGGAGACTGCCTTGCGAGGGCGTCTTCAGGGTAGCGCACGCCCTGATCAGAGTTCCACTCAGAGAAACGACGAGTCGTCGGATTTCACACCGACGACGTCGTCAGCCATGCCCGACTCGCGTGCGCCGAGGACGTCGGGCCACAACTCGATACTGCTTCCGACCAGCACAAACGCGCCCTCTGCGGTGCCACTGGTTCCAGCAACCGCCCTTCACGGTGACTGCGCCACTCCGCAGTGGACAGCGCGCGCCGCCCAGGCGGCCGCCTGCTGTGCCGCGTGTCTGCACATCGCGGCCGGGCAGGTGGCGCAGTGAGCGCCGGCGGGGGAGCTCGGCCTGGTCAGCGCCCGGACTGCGTGGTCTGCCAACGCCCCTTCGGGCGCCGCCGCAAGGTCGCCCAGGAGCTGCTCGACCAACCGGTGTGCGACCAGTGCTGGCATCTCGCCGGCGGAGCCGACGCTGTCCTGGCCCGCGTGCGCGCCGCGATGAACGGCGAACCCACCGGCCCGTTCCTCGCGCTCGACCCGCGGGCCGACGAGCTGATCGCCACGGCGAACCCCAACGACCTGCTCCACCCCAACGACCGTCTGGCCGTCGACTCCGGAATCCGCTGGTCAACGCTGCGCACCATCATCCCGCGCGACCGGCTGCGCCTGGTCACCATGATCGACCAGAACGCCGGCCGCCGCCCGCCGAACACCACCCGACCCGACGACGCCCCGGCATGGCTGATGCTGGTCGCCGACCACATCCGCGCCGACACCGAGCAGTTCAAGCAGCGCAACGGCTCCAAACGCAGCCGCTGGTGGCGCATCGCCCGCGTGTTCGCCATCTGCGCCGACCGCGACCGCCGCCCGCTCACCTGGGCAGCCCACGACGTCGTCGCCGAAGCCGTCGGCTGCTCCACCAAGACCGTCCAACGCTGTCTGCGCTGGCTGGAGAAGCAGGGCCTGATCTGGGAGGTGGTGCCCGGCTGCGTGCTGCGCCGCTGCCAGACCTCCGAAGCCGACCACCCCCGCACCGGCGAAACCGACGAACAGCGCCAGGCCCGCCAGGAACACGACGTACTGGCCGAGGCCGCCGCGGTCGTCGACGCCGCCGCCCGCCGCATCCGCACCGAGGCCGAGCTGATCGCCGTCGACGCCGGACTCGGCGGCGCCGCAGCCCTCGCAGCCGCCGACATCATGCTCGCCGACCAGCCCGGATACCCCCACGCCCCGATCAGCGACGTCGACCAGGACCACGAGCCAGACACCCGCCGCCCGCCGCTGTGGGAGCAGCACCCCGAAGAGTGGGTCAACCTCGCCCCGGTCTACGAGCTGCGCGTGCCGCTACCGCCCGCCGAGCAGGCCGAGGTGGCCCGCATCGTCGCCGCCATCGGCCCGCCGCCGCCCACCGAGGGCGAGCTGCTGGCCGAGCTGCACCGCAACAACTGGCTGCACCCCGACAACGTCCTGCGCAACGGCTTCGAGGCCGTCCTGATCACCCACGACGGCTGGACCGGCCTGGTCCACGCCGACCTAGATCCGCAGGCGTTCCTCGCCGCCATCGACGCCGTGACCAGCGGAAACGCCGCCGCGCTCGTCCGCACATCCAGTTTTGTCCACCCCCCGAAGGTGGCTACCTATGGGGAAATCGAGTCCCGTACCCAGAACCTGTGGATAAACGGACGCGCTCCGCGCGACTCATCGAAAAGGGACACGCCGAGTCAGGGGAACCCCTCGGATGTTTCGGCTCACACTGAAACCACTAATGACGGTGAGGCGGTGCAGAAGCGGCAGGTCAAGCCCATTCCAGAGTCGCGACGGGTCGCCGAGTGGCTATTCCGGGCCGCCCTGGACCCCGTGCTCTGCGAGGGCCTGACGCCGGAATTCGAGCACACCCTGGCCGCCGTCATCGCCGGCACCGGCCTGCTCCGACACGGCTGGACCTGGAACGACCTCCGCGACGAGATCCACGGCCTGCCCGAGCGTCTGCACCTACCGCGCTGGATCCGCAACCCCAAGGCGTTCATCCTGGCCCGGCTACGCGACGCCGACCCGCACCTGCCGCCATCCAAGCGCAAGGTCATCCTCGACGCCGAACGCGGCACCAAGTGGTTCGCCGAGAATCGCCACCGCCTCGCCGAAACCGAACGCAACGCCCGCCGCTCCGCGATCGACGCCTGCCCGCTGTGCGACCACAACGGCATCCTCGACCTCGGCGGTGACGCCCCACTGGTCCGCTGCACCCATGACGCCGACTCCGGCGGTTGGTGATGCGCCGGTGACGTCGACGCCGACCCTCACCGTCCCGCCACTACAGTAGTGCTTCCAGCAAAGCTGTGACCAGCCTGAACACCCCTGTGGGGATGGAGGAGCCGATGGAACACCTACCACCGGAACGCTCCGCCACAGCCAAGATCATCACCACCGAGCTGCTCAGATGCCTGGAACAGGACCCGTCGTTCCGCGGCCGCCGACTGCAGCCCTGGATGTACCGGATCCGCGAGTGGCCGGGCAAAGTCGTGCCCGTCAACGACGATCAACTCCACGCCGCCGTGCTGACCCTGATCAGCCGAACCCTCTGGCCACACAGCGAGCTCCGCGTCCTGACCAGGGAACTCAAGCCCCTCTACGAGGCCGGTTGGTGCAACGACGCGATCGTGCGGGCCATGGAGTACAACCCCGACGACACCAGAGCCGTGCCCTGGCACGCCGGCACCGGCGACGGCAAGCACCGCGGCGTCCTCGTCGACTTCATCCAGCGACGACTGCGCAAATGGCGGCAAGCCGACCCGGACAGCCTCGCCACCGTCAAGACCCACATCCCCCCCACACCCATCGTCCGGGCAGTGCCGTTCCACACGTGGGCCGCACGCATGTGGCAGGTCTACGGCGACGGTGAACGCGACCTACCCGCCAACCCCATGACCCCCGAACAGATTCAAGCCGTCTACGACCGTAACCACCGCCACCGCGGTACACCCCTCGACCGCGCGAAACGACGGATCGACCAGCTGGCCCGAGTCAACCGGCGACTCGAGGAACTCGGCGGTACCGCCCCCCACGACCCCGTCCGCGACGACTACGGCTTCGCAGACCCCACCGACGACCTGATCCTCCTGGCCGACCCCGACGTCCACCGCGCCCTACAAGCCTTCGCCGCCGCCGAACGCCGCGACCGCCACCACGCCACCACACTGCGCGCCGCCATCACCCGCGCACGAATCAACGGTGCCGCACGCCGCAAGGTCCCGTTGCGCACCATCGCCGAACTCTCCGCCGAGGTCACCCGCCCGGACGGCACGCCAGTATCCCAGAGAACCTTGCGCTACCTACTCGACAAAGGTCGCTGACCAGCCACGACGGGCAAAAATCAACCTTCGGACGAACTTGCGCCCACCTCGTCTACCCCGTCGACCACCCCAGGGGACCTGCGTCGCGCCACGACCTCATCAGAGTCGTCGACGAGCCACTCATCCTCCGCCGACGCCTCGGAGACCTCCGGCACTCCACGACGTCGAGCACGCAGCCGACCCGGACGACTCGGATCGTCGATCATCCGCAGCACCCGTACGTCGCTGCGCTCGGCTGTCTCCCGCGTCCCGTCCTTCATCACCAGGACCGTCATCTCCCGAGCCTCGCAGTCGGAGTTCGTGCAGTACACCTCCACCCTGCCCACATCGGCCGCCCGGTCGTGCAACGACACGATCGCGCTGAACTCACCGCAGAAGTAGCACAACACCCTAGAACCGTTTGCCAACCGACGCACCCACGGTTGCGTACCGGCGTCCCACACACCCCGCTCAGCAGTCACGCCCAAGACCCTAGGACACGCCCCCTCACCCGCTGTACGGCCACAACGGCATCCCCGACTCGGGAAAGGATGCGTTGCAACCACGACCGCGACTCGGGAGACTGGTGATCGTAACCACCTTCAGCAACACTTCCTTCGAGACGTGATGTCGAGTCCTCCATGTCCGATTCCCCGCTCTGTGGAATCGGCGACCCCTTCCGGCGAGCCTCACTCCCAATACCTGTCGATGCCTTACCGCCATCAGACCCGGACACGGCACAACCGGAAGACACCCCCGCCCACAGCGACCCACGAAAGCGACACGTGCCTACCATCAACGGCCAACAATTCCCGATCGATCAGACCACGGAAATGGGGATCGAGTTCCTCGGCCAGATCACACGGCATCTCATCGAAGCCCAAAGCGTGGTCGAATTCCTCTCAACCCTCGTCGGCCTGAAACTCGACGAACTCGCCGAAGATCTCTCCCGCGCAAGCGGGACCGCACGCGAAGCATTCGACGCGGCTAATCTCCTCAAAGCCGGCGCCCAACTCGAAGAAAGTTGGAGCACAGGCCCATCACGCCCCAAAGCCATCTTCGCCCGACACAATGCCGCAGTCGCAGCAGGAGCCCCCGAGATCACCGACCAACCTCCTGTCCCCCTCGTCGTCCACAACCTCCCCACACCCGACTTCGGGCCAGCGCCCCCTCAAGCCCGAGGCCGACGCACGACCTGCGGACAACCGACCAAGACCACCGGAAAGCCCTGCGCGAAGCGACGGGCCACCCTCGACGACGGCACCCAGGCCGACGGCTGCTCGCAACACATGCCAGACCACCAGCGCCCCTCCTGGGAGCGCCACAAGGCCCGCGTCGACGCCTGGACCGCCACAGTCGAACAGCATCACGCGAAAAACCGTGAACACCTCATGTTGGAAACCGTCGCCCTATGGCTCGAACGGCAGTCGGTGGAACTCGGATACGACTGGGAGGAGTTCACCCGCAGACTCGGCGCGCCCGAGGACTTCGATACCGATGGAACGGCCCCCGTCCAGCAGAGCCGCGAACAACAGCAGGGGTTGTGCCCGGACTGCGGCCCTCTGATCACCGACATGTCAGTGCTCGCATCCATGAGCCTCCGGGCACTCCTGAACTGGGCAGCCGAACAGCGACCACCCCACTGGGCCAGACCTGTCACTAAAGCAGGTGGTTGGCTACTCCAAGCGCCACCGAAGAACGACGCCAAAGAAAAAGAATTAAGTTTGTACGTCGCAGCCGACGCGCTTCTCGAAATCCGCGCCATGACACCTGTGAGTGATAAAGAGCTCGCTGCCCGTGAAGCCGAGATGATCGGCGCAAGCCCTCCAGCGCCGACACGGTCACCGGTCAAACCCCTCTCAAGCAGCGTGAACGCACCGCGACCCGGTGTCCGACCCACCGGTGGAAAGAAACCCGGGAAGTCACGCAGGAAAAAACGATAGACCTGTCCTCCGCTCCTGCGGGCTGCTCACCAGGTCCTTTGCCACGTCCCGATATCGGAGTTCAGCTCCTCTGCGACGCGCCGGCCGCCTCCTTCGGAGGCGGCACCGGTTTGCCCAGGGCAACCAGCCCTACCCGCCTGTCTAGCAACGCGTTCGCCTTATCCAACATTGCCCGGTGTACGTCGCGATGCTGGTGCGCGTTGACCACCAAGTGCACAAGCTGCCGTGGCCCATCGCTGCCACCAGCAGAACACCGCCGATGGTCGTTGCACCGTCCAGGCGCATCGCAAACAGCAGACATGTCGAGCCGCCGCCAAGCCCTGACCTGCGCTGAACCGGTTCGAAGCGAACTCCCGTGCCGACCGTCAACAGCCCGGTTCCACGACGCGGACAACGCCTAACAGCGTTCGGGCACCGGGAAACCCGTCCACCCCGACGAGCCGCGATCCGATGGTGAAGTCATGACACCGGTGATCACCAAGACCAGCTTCCCGACCCCTCACCTGGCCCTCCGGTCGACCTCTGCAGACCGCATCCGCCTCGTGAGCGCGTTCGCCGTACGCCAGGCCGCCGAAGCCGAACACCTTCGCAAGCGACTCGAACGCGACCTCCGCGACCTACCGTTTCCCCTGGTCAGAACCGAGTTGCTGCGGACCGCCCACGCCGAGACGTGGGCCTGGCGCTACTCGCTCGCGCTCACCAAACCGGACTCGCGCGGCACCGGACTGGAAGCCGGGCGCGTGCTGCTCTCGCTCGAACAGGGCGGGCCGAACGCCGACAGGCTGGGCTACGTCGGCCGCCACCGCCACGGCGCGACATGGAACGAACACCACCGGCTCTACGAGGGCGGCACATCGACCCCGGCCCACGACATCCTCCTGCACCACGGCCGGCTCGCCGAGCGCCGATTCGCCGAGCAGAAGGTCGCCGGCGACGTCCTGCGCAACCGCGTCCACCTGCCCGACGGCCGGTTGATCGAAGGAAACCGCCTGGTCAGAGGACGTGTCGCCGCCCGAATCGCCGAGACGCTGGCCGCGCGTCGAGCCGCCCGCGGCCGCGACGTCTCCCGCATGGAGACCGGAGGCCAACCGATCTACGCCGTGACCGGCCCGACCCGGTCCAGGGCGACGTGCTGGTCCGCCGGCATGACCGTGCTGGGCACCGCCGAAGAGGGCGACATCGACGCCTGGGCAACCGCCGCCTACCTGCTCTACCAGGGCATCCGCCACAAGAGAGGGTCCGACGCGACCCTTCGGGTGTTCCTCGTCGCTGCGGGCGCGGTGCTGCTCGACGAGGCGCCGGTGCTGCCGCACGACCTGGACCTCCAGTGCATGGTGCTCGACCAGGCCACCGCAACCGCGAACCTCACGTCCGCCCAGCTCAACACCTACGCGCACTAGCAGGACAGGCGTTGTCACGACGTCGACCAGCCACCGCGAACGACCCCAAACAAAGATCATTATTGGCGCACTACCAGCCCGCTCGACCTGCGTCGCTCCCGCCGACCCACCCGCCGGGCGACACCGGTCGGCACCACTACACGCGACCCCGTCGCAACACAGCCCGTCGACGCGCCCCCGCTCCGTACGACCGCCCTGCCGAACCCCGGTGCCGCGCGGACCTCCTGCCGGGCTCCGCACACCCTTCGCGGCCGCCGCGACATCGTGCTGACCACCAAAAACGGCTGACCGGAAAGCCTGGTCAACGCCTCGTGCGAGCCTCAGCGGCCACAAGCCCGCCCGCGTCGGCAGCCCCGACCGAAACAGAGGCGGCCCGGCGGGCGCGCACCCGCGCGACGGCCTCCGGACCGCCGAACACCGCCGCGTCGTGCAGCTCGCACAGCAACCGCACCCGCCGCCGCCGGCCCGGCAGCCGCTCCCCGGCCACCGCCGGCAACCCGTCCAACCAGCACACGCCGCCCGTCGCCTCCACCCGTACGACCCCGGCCACGACGACCTCCACCTCGACCACACCGGCCCCACCGAGGGACACCGCCGCGGCGATCGTCCCGCCCGACACGCCACCGAACCCGACGACGGGGTCGAGGTCCACCCGATCCAACTACCCACCGCAGTTCGTTGAAGTGCACTTCGTCAGCTCGTTGAAGACCCAATAACCGAACTTCATTCGACGAAATCGCCACCGCACGGCGTGTCGAGGCTGTGACCAGGCACTACACGAACTATCCACAACCGGTCCACCACATCATGCAGGGCACGCCGAAACGCCCGACAGGGATTGGTCTGGTCGGGTTCGGCCGCTCCATGTGGTCGAGCGGGCGGCCCGGCCGGCGCGGTGCGCCCGTCGACCCGGGCCCGGCTCGCGCCGTCGCGCGAAGCGGAGCTTGCGGCGCCGGCCTGCGCGGTACCAGAGGGCTCGCGCCCCCTGGACCCCGCGAGGCCCGGCGGCACGGCCCGCGCGTCCGGCTGCGAAGCGGTGCGGGTTCCGTCGCGCGGGCCGCACCGCCGCGAACGCGAACGACGTCGACCGGGTCGTGCTCAGGTGGAGAACCCGGTGCGCCGGTGCCGTCGTAGGGCGCGGCCGAGGTGGTGCTCACCTGTCGAGCCGGCTGTGGAGTCGATCGGGACGACGGAGATCATGCCTGGTCACAGGTTGACGAGCGCCCTGGTGGTCCGGGCAGGGGAAGCCGAGCCGTTCTGCAGGGCCACCGGCCAGGAGGGCCAGGAGCAACGCGGCCGGAGTGGTCCGGCGCGGCCGAGCTGGTGGTCGAGCAACGTGCGCACCGGGTGCGCTGGTCGTCTCCTCGCGGCGCAGGCGAGCCTGCCACACGCCGGACCACTCCACGCCAGGGACAGGACACCCTGGCGTTCCGGGCCCGGCGTGCGACAGCCCCTTCGGGGTGCGCCGCGAGGAGACGACCAGCCCGAAGCCGCCGGTGCGCGCGTGGCCGGGTTCAAAGCACCGGCCTGACGGCCGGACGGGGACGGCCCCGAACGCCGCCGGGCGCCGCCCGGACCCGGCACCACTCGGAGACGACCGGGGAACAACCCCTCCCGCAGGCCTCGCCCCCACTCTCCTTACCCACCAACGTCACCCGTTTGCGAGTCCCTGACCAGGGCTTATAAGTTGTCGTAGACACGACAAGTACGCTAGACTTAAGACACAACAGCAAGACCGGAACCCACCGAAGGAGAGCACCCGATGGCCATCCACTCCCGCATCCAGCTCGACCCCACCGCCCAGATCAGCGTCCGCCCCGGCACCGACGGCGCGATCGACATCGTGGCCCTGGACTCGAACGGTGACGCCTCCGCCGTCATCTCGATGACGCCCGCCCAGATCAACACCGTCCGCCAGGCCACCGACAACCAGGCCCACAGCGACAACTGACGAACCCGGGGCGGGCCAGTCACTACCTGGCCCGCCCCCCGGACCGGCCACAACACCCACCCCAAGCACCCCGAGGAGAAGTCGTGACCGAGCTGCTGACCTGGACCGGCACGCAGGACGACGCCGACCGCGAGTGGCGCCTGATCCACGCCCGCGACGCCCAGATCGCCGGCCTCGCCCCCGCGCAGCGCGCCGCGATCAACACCGCGCGCACCACGTGCCGCAAGTGCCAGGCCGACACCCCGACGGCCGTGCGCTGCCACGCCTGCGGCGACTGGCTCAACGAGGCCGCCCTCGCCGACACCGACGCGGCCGAGCAGGCGATCGTCGAGCGCGACGCCCGCATCGCGGCCGCAGCCCGGCAGGCCGGTGACCAGGCATGACCAACCAGCAGCGCACCCACGACACCGGCGCGCACCACGAGGTCGAGGAGACGGTCGGGCCCGACGACGTCGACTACGACGCGATGAGCCCGCAGGAGCAGGACGACTACGACCGCCTCAACGACGGACCCCGGGTCGGCTGGGACGGCGAGCTGTACGACGCCGACGGCAACCCGCTGTAGCCGGCCACCAACCAGAGCGCGAACACCCCCTGCACAACCAGCCGAGGAGCTACCAGCCGTGACCGTCGAGCAGCCCGACACCATCGAGTGCCACGAGGCCGAGGAGGCGTTCCGGCCCGACGACGTCGACCTCGCCACCCACAACCCGAACCGCTGCAACCTGGACGTGAGCGTGTACCCCGCGTGCGCCGCGGCCGAACACGGCTGACATGGCCAGCAGGACGACCCGCCGACGCCGCTCCCGGGCCTACCGGGCGGCGCGGCGGTACCACCGAGACCCGTGGGCCGAGCCGACCGCCCGCGAGGTGTGGCAGCACAAGCACCGCCAGGACCGCGAGGACGCCCGCGACGTCGCCACCGGCCTGAAGTGCGGCGCGTGCGGCCGCCCGGTCGGCGAGGACTACCCCCGCTGCCCGTCGTGCCCGCCCGACGAAACCCCCGGTCACAGCCCCGAGTACGACCCGGACACGTCGGTCTGGCGGCTCCCCGACGCCGAACGGCAGCGCCTGCTGGCCGAGGCCGACGCCGCCGAGCTGGCGGTCCAACACCACGACCGCCGCATCATCACCCGTCACGAGAACGAGGAGTGAGCACCATGACCACCACCGCAGAGGCCCGCGCCCAGGCCGCGTACGACGCCAACGCCCACGACGCCGCCACCGTCCTGGCCGGCGCCATCGTCAGTCTGGAGCTGGCCGGCCGCCGCGAGGTGGCCCTGCACCTGGCCGACGCACTCGACCTGCAGATGCTGACCCGCGTCAACGGCCTCCTGATGGAGACGATCCCGCCCACCCTGCGCGACGCCGTGCGCGACCGGGTCGCCCGCGGCGGCCGGCCCCAGCCCGACGTCGTCGGCGGCCCGTCCCGCGCCTGGTCCGACCGGGTCCGCGAGGCGCTGGAGAGCGTGCTGGGCGAGTACGCGCCCGGCGTCGACATGGACGTGCTGACCTGCGACGACGCCTACAAGAACCTGGTGTCGCGGATCATGGACCGGTGCCTGGACGACGACGTCGACCCGATCGACGTGCTGCGCCGACTGGACCCGCGGACCATCGCCGCGAGCGAGAACATGACCAGCGCCGCCGCCTGGCTGACCGCCCAGGTACGCGACCTGCCCGATCTGCACGCCTGACCGACCGGCACCACCGAGGGCGCGAGGGTGGACGGGGCAGTCACTACCTGCCCCGTCCACCCCGCACCCTACTGCAACCCCCTCACCAGCCAGAACGTCCGGAAGGACACCATGACCAGCAACCTGTGCAGCCACACCACCGAGATCCAGTACCTCGTGGCCACCAGCACCTCCCGCCTGCACCGGCGCGCTCCGGTGGCGTCGATGCAGGCGTTGGTCGACGTGGCCGAGGAGGTCCGGCAACGGTGCCGGACCGAGTGCGGTGACGCGTCCCCGTACCCCGCCGACGCCCGCCGCGTCGAGGAGGCCCCGACGACCAGGCCGGGCAGGAGGCAGGGCGATGACCAGCCAGGACACCGCGTTCACCAGCGGCCGTAGCCAGGAGATCCTCGCCGCGCTCAAGAACGGCGAGCCTGAGGAGGCGTTGCGCCTGGCCCGCCACCTGGTCGCCGAGGGCGGCGCCGAACCCGGCCCGCGCCGCGCCGAGGCGCTGGTCGCCGCCGCAGCGGTCGTCGCCCAGTTCGACGCCTCCGCCGCCACCGACCAGTCCCCGCGCCACCAGGCCGACTACCGGGCGCTGGTGTCCGGCATCTGCACCGACCAGGAACTGGACGACGCGATGCTCACCGTGCTGTGCCAGCAGGGCCTCGCCCGCGGGTGGCTGCCCGAACCGCTCCACGACGTCCTGGCCGCCGCCGCACCGAACAGCACCTTCCTCACCGAGGTCCTGACGCGCATCCGCAGAGGGCGCTGACCAGGCCGAACACCACCACCGCCGACGAGCCGGGAGCACCACCACCATGACCACCACCGCCGACGAGCCACGCGCCGACCGCTCCGCGACCGTGCGCCTGGTCGACGTCCTGGCCGACCTCGTGCACGCCATGCGGACCAACCACCCCGGCCTGCCTGCCATCGAGGCCAGCGTCGGCGAGGTACCGGCCCGGCGCCGCACCGGCAGCGGGCACGCCCACCAGTTCACCCTGCGCCCGCTGACCGGCCGCCACCGCGACAAGGACCAGGAGGACGCCGTGCCGGTGTTCGGCCTGGTCATCGCCACCGACGTGCTCACCGGCGGCTCCACGGCGGTGCTGGAGACCCTGCTGCACGCCGCCGCGCACGCCCGCAACGCCGCCGCCGGCGTCGGCGACACCAGCCGCGAAGGCCGCTACCACAACAAGGCGTTCCGCGACGCCGCCAGGCAGCTGGGCCTGGACGTCGCCGACCCCGGCCGCGACGGATGGGCCGCCACCACCCTGCCCGACACCGCGGCCGCGCCCTACCGCCCCCAGCTCGACACGCTGACCAGCGCCATCGCCGCCTACGGCCCACCCGAACCCGCCGCGTCGACCACCACCTCCGGCGGCCGGTGGCTCGCGGCGGTGTGCGGGTGCACGCCGCACCGCACCATCCGCGTCACACGCGGCGGGCTGGCCGTCGCCCCCGTCGTGTGCACCAGGTGCGCCAAACCCTTCCGGCTCGTCGAACCGGCCACCACCACCGGCTGACCAGCACCACCGTTCCGTCCGAAGCCCTCTCCGCCACCACACGGAGAGAGCTTTGTCGGTTCTCGGCGAATCCGGCGGGACAGGTGCCGCTGACCTGCGACCCGCCACACTCTCACGCCGGTCGGAGTGCGATCAGCTCTCGACAGACCCGGCGGATTGCGGAGATCCCTGGTCCGACTTGTCGGTCCGCAGATCCTGGACGTCGGCGAAACCCTCGTCCCGCAGCCGATCCGGGCTGAGCGCCCGCACGACCCACCACATCCGCACCAACACCAGCACCGGCACCCGCCGGTGCCTGCCGCGATTACGGCGCAAGACCGTCCACAGGGAGCAGCGCAGGCGCACCACGACCGGCACGGCACCGTGCGCGGCCGCCAAGGCCAGCTACCGGACGCGGTCCGCCCGACGGCAACCCGTCGCGTCGATCGTGACGTCCCGGCCGGCCGCCAGGTGGCCGCAGCGCGCAGCTCCACCAAGTCGAACGCCGCCGCCGAAACCGTCTGGTCATGCTCGCCGACACCGAGCTCCGCGCGAGCCCGGTCGGTCGAGAGCACCACACCCAGACCGGCCCTCTGACCGCTGCACCAGGTGCTCTTGCCCGTGGCCGGGGCCGCGACCAGTACCCGAAGCCGAACCGGCACGACGTCACCTCCAACTTCCCGCCACTGCCACGGCGGACGCCCCCCATCCGTCCGCCGCTCATCCTCCGAACCCCGCCACGCGCACCGCCACTTCAACGTGCGAAACCGCCAGGTCACCGGCGAACCGACAGCTTTCGCGTGGTTGGCACCCCGTGCACCCATGATCAATGACCTAACCTATCATATCTATCATTAGTATCATTACGTAATGATAGACAGATTAGACAGTGATGATAGGATAAGAAGCATGGCGATGACGGACCGCACCCCGACCGGACTGGACGAGCAGTGGCCGCTGGACCTCGCACGCGCACGCGTGCGCGCCGCGGTGATGCAGGCATGGGCCAACGAGGCCCTGGACGACGCCCGGGTGACCGAGCTGACCGGCGGCCCGGAGGGCACCACCGGCGCGGTCGCGGCCGCCGCCGACGTGTTCGCGCTGCACGAGCTGGTCCGCGACACCCAAGGGCTCAGCCGGCTGTTCTGCGGCTTCCCCGGCTGCTTCCACCCGCCCCGCACCGCCGCCGGCAACCGTCCGGCCGTCTACTGCGAGGTCGTGCGCGACGGACGCGGCAAGCCCGGCCACACCGCCGTGCGGTCCATGCGCGCCAAGGAACGCCTCGCCGACGGTCAGAGCGCCGTGGTACCCGACGTCGAGGCCGAGCCCACCGGCGTGCGGCCGGTGTCGCTGGCCCGCGAGACCGTGCCCGAGCAGGTCGCCCGCGTCGAGGCGATCGTGGGCACCGCCCTGGAGACCATCGGCCGCGGCATGGAGGACCTGCGCCGCCAGGTCGCGCTGCTGGGCGACCAGGAGGCCGTGCAGGCCGAGATCGACAGCGTCCGCGCCGACAGCGAGGAGCGGGTGACCACGGCGAACAAGGCCAAGCTCGCAGCCGAGGACGACGCCCGCAAGGCCCGCAAGGAGAAGACGCGCGCCGAGCAGGACCTGGAGGAGGCCAAGGCCGCCGCCGAGGAAGCGCACGCCCGGCTCGTCGAACTCGAGGACGAGGCGGTCCGGCGCGCCGAGGAGCAGCGGGAGTTGTTGGAGAACGCCCGGCGGGAGGTCGACGCGGCCAAGGCCGCCGCCCGGGAGGCGGTCGCCGGCTACCGGGCCGAGGTGCAGCAGGCCATTGCCGCCGCCAAGGACAGCGTGCAGGCCGTCCACCGCGACGCCGCGGCCGCCGTGCAGCGTGCCCAAGAGCAGGCCGAGCAGTACAAGCAGCAGCTCGACCGGCAGTTGCACGCCACCCTGGAGCAGTGGAAGACCGACCACGACACGCTGGTCGAGGGCATCCGGGCCGAGGCGGCCACGGCGGTCGAGGCCGCCGACACGAAGGTGGCCGAGGCGAACACCAAGCTCGCCGAGGCCGAGGCCAAGGTCGAGCAGGCCGGCAGGGACGTCGCGGCCGCCAACGCCAGGACCGAGACCGCCAACACCGAGCTGGACCGCGTGCGCGTCGAGCTGGCCGAACTGCGCAGCAAGGTCGAGCGCGACGAGAAGGCCCAGCGTGAGGCCCTGGCCAAGGCCGCCGACGACGTGCGCACGGCCAACGCCCAGGTCACCGACATGCAGCGCCGACTGGACGACCTGGTCGAGAAGCAGCGCGCGGACCTGGACCGGATGCGGGACGAGTTCGAGCAGCAGGCCCAGCGCGAGCGCCGGCAGCGCGACGACCACGACCGGACCATCACCGACGCCCACAACCGGCAGGTCCAAGCGCTCGAACTCACCATCAGCACCCTGCGGGAAGCTCTGGAGCAGCGGCAGAGCGGCACCCGCGACGACCAGGGCCGCGAAGACGAGCCGCCGGCCGGCGGTGGCCAGTCGAGGGGGAAGCGCCGATGACCCGCACCATCCACACCGCGCCCGAGGTCGCCGAGTTGCTGGGCACCGAGCAGCTGGCCCGGATGCGGGGCCCGGACCGGCCGGCGCGGGTGCAGTGCTGGAAGTGCGGCGTGCGGATCGACGCCGCCGAGGACGTCGCGGTGTCGGTGCTGCGCGTGGTCGATCCGGCCGCGAAGCCCGGCGTCGGTACCGTGTCGGCAGCCGTGCAGACCCACCCGGCCTGCCTGCCCTCGCTGGTCCTGGAGGTCACCCCCGCCCAGCTCGCCCGGATCCAGGCTGCCGCCCGCCCGCCCGCCGACGAGGGCCAGGACCACGACGACGAGGCCGACCTGGACCTGTTGGCCACCATCGCCGGCAGCGCCGAGCGGCCCTACCCGCTGCTGTTGCTCAGCTACCGCTCCGACGTCACGGTGGAACGCCCTGCCGGCGACCGCGTCGACCTGCTGACCAGCACATACCTGTCCGCCGGATGGCACCCGGTCACCACACTGGCCGAACCGCCCGGACCCGCCCCGGCCGGTCACCGCGTGCTGTTCCACCACGAACTGCCCGACCACGACGCCCCCGGAGTCCTGGCCGTCATCGGCTCCCACGGGGTCGACACCACCGCCGCGGTGACCCCGCAAGAGCTGTGGCGGCCTTTGGCCCGCGCCTACGGCTGGACCGTCGTGGTCCACGGCACCAACTACCTCGCCGACGGCCCCGAGGGCCTGGAGCGCGCGGTGCGCTCCGGACTGCTGGTCGGCGGCCGCGTCCCGGTCGACCTGGACGGCCCCGGCAACGACGAGGCGGTACGCCGATGAGCCTGACCAGCCAACTCGCCCCAGGCCAGCCGCTGCACACCTGGTTCGCCGAGAAGTTCCCCGGCACCCAGCGCCTCGCCGGCTCGATCGCGGCCGCCGTGCGCGACGTAGCCCCCGTCCGACCCGCCGGCCGCGTCGACGCGCGCCACTGGGCCGCCGTCGGCGGTGCGTTCGGCGCCCGCCTCGCCCTGCTGACCGACGCCGCTCCCCCGTACTACGCCCTGTACGGCCTGGTCAGAGCCGGTCTGGTGTCCCGGGAATGGGCCGACCGCACCGCCGCCACGTTCCCCAGCCACCGCGGCCTGGACCCCGAGCGCGCGGCGCGCGGGCTGGAGATCCGGCCGACCCCGACCGGCTGGATCGACCTGGCCGGCCCCGCCGACGGCCCTTCGCAGACCCACCACGAACGCGTCCTCAGCGAGTTCTTCGCGCGGCTGGTGGCCTACCTCGACCAGCACGCACCGGCCGGAAAGCTGGGCACGACGGGCGTCGAGACTGGGTTGGCCCGTGTGTGCTGGCTGCTGGCCGGGTGGGAGTCCGCCTACCGCTCCGCCGAACTCCCGGTCGAGCTGGCCGAACTGCACCGCCTGCCCGGCTACACCGTCGACGACCTGCGCGCCCTGCCCGACGAGGCCGTGGTCGCCGAGCTGGTGGAACTCGCCAGCCGGCTGCGCCACCACCCACGCGACCCCCGCGACCGGCCCCTGGAGTTGTGGAACACCTGGTCACGGGACCATCCCGGCGACCGGACCGTTCTGCAGGGCGGTGCGTTGGGCGTGTCCGCGCCGGTGCTCGTGCACCACTGGGCCGACGCCGACCTGCTGATCGGCTCGCACCTGCTCGACGTCAAGACGGTCGTGCGCGCCGACGACCCGGCCAAGACATCGAGGTGGTTGTGGCAGTTGCTCGCCTACGCCTGGCTCGACACCACCGACCGCTACCGCATCGGCGTGGTGGGCCTGTACCTCGCCCGCCACGGCGTGCACGTGAGCTGGGGCACCACCACGTTCGAGCAGGCCCTGCTGGGCAGCACGCGCGGCGTCGACCAGGCACACGCCGAGTTCGTCGACCTCGCGAGCCGGGTGATCGCAGCCGAAGGCGCTCAGCCCCCGCCGCCGTTGGCTTCCCGCCGACGGCTGCGCGACCGGATTCCGTGGCGGTGACGAAGGACATCTCCGCTGGTCGGACCGGAATGAGCACCCCGGCTCGAATTGACTAGCCGGCGCAAGCCGGGGAGACTAACCGCAGCATCGGTGGCAGACTATCGGGATAGTGTGCCGCTGGGCACCAAAGGAAGAGGGACCGCGCCGGAGGTCACTACACCTACCGGCACGGCCCCTCGGGGTGATCAGCCTGTGGTCACTAGTCGAGCAGGAACCACAGGGCGATCCGTGCGATGAACCCCACGACGCTGAGGAGCGCTCGCGCCGCCTGCCAGCGGTTCGGGCGCTTCTCGCGTTCCGGGAGCGTTTCGGGGGTGTCCCCGTCGGCCTTGCCGCGGTCCTGCTGCGGCTCCTGAGCGCGGTCGTGCGGTTCGTTCTGCCTGTCCGGCATGATCTACCACCTCGTGTGCTGGCAGGGGAGAACCGCTCCGGTGATCCCGGGTTGGCTCCTGCCGTGAAGGTCGTCGGTGGAGACGTGCCAAATTCAGGCGTTGCAAGGATCTCTCGTGCGAGGCTCACGGCGCAACTCGGACAGGTGATGTCGCGTCACCTGTACGGATGAAAGCTCACCCGAAAGATTGATTGACTCGCTGCATGCGCTCGTGACGGACGACCGGCTACTGCATCCGCGCGTCGTCGGGCTCCGCCTCGCCCGCCACGGCGTGCGCGGGACCCGGGGCGCCACCACGTTCGCTCTACGGCACGCGGCGTCGAACCGGCGCAGCGCGAGTTCCCCGACGTTCGTCGCCCAGGGTGGTCACCGCCGAAGGGGAACGACCACTGCGGCCGCGTGCGCGTCGAGTGCTGCGCCACACGATCCCGTGGCCGAACTGCGGCTGACGATCTTCGGCGTGATTCCATCCCACCTGTCAAACATGAATTCTGTCCGCAATCGCTTCACGTTGATGGGTGCCGTCGTCCACTAACGGGGATTCAGCAGAATGGTGACGAGGCGAGAACCTGCTGGTCAACGGCTCGTGGGACGACCGGTAGCGGTGTTGCGAACTGGTGTTTTCGCGAAGTCGTGGGTAGGTTTGCCGTCGACGTGGCGGCGTCACCGAAACGAGCGTTTCGGGATGAACCGGCACGTCACAAGGCCGACGGCCGAGAAGCATCACCGCGGGGTGGCCTCCCCGCGAGCCTCCCGGCCGCCGACCCGGGTCACCTCTTACGCAGCCGTCCAGCAGCGAGGTAGAGACCGAGACCGAGAAGCCCGGTGATCGCAGTGATCACCGGGCTTCCGTCGGTCAGGGCCGGACCCGTGAGGGTCGCAGCCTCCAGACCGACCGCCAGGTGCCCACACGCGCGAGCGGCTCGTGCCCGGGTCCACCACGAAGGTGATCCCTCCGACTTCTCCTCGTCCGTCACGAAGCTGGCCTTGCCTTCCCCCGGTGCGGGGTCGATCCCGTTCGGGATCTGCTCGCCCCCGACCGGGCCCGTGCCGGAGGTGGTGCCGCGAGGGGGAGTGAAGGCCGGTCGAACTGCCGAGGTGAACGTCGTGGTGGGCACCCTACAACGACCAACCCGATTGCTAAGGGACATGAAAACCCGCCGACCTATGGATAACTGGCACACCGTCAGCCTCTGGCCTGCGTAAACACCATGTTGGACGAGGTTGGCAGGGCGTGTCCGATCAAGCGGATGTTCGATGATTTCCACCCGGAGTTGTCCGGCGACGCCTGGGCGGTGCCCGGTGGACCGGTGGCTGCGGGATGTTCACGCCAGCAGGTCGAGCTGGTAGGCGCGCAACGCCACGGCAGCCAGTCCGGCCGCTCCGGCCCCGGAGGTCAACACGAGCTTCAGCACGACCCTGTAGGCGTCGGCGCGGCGGCGGGTGTCGGCTCCGGACAGCGCGACGTGCGCGGCGTAGTCGATCAGCGCCGTGATGAAGATGGCGTAGCCGCCTGCGAACCAGATCCACATCGAACAGACTCCTCACCTGAAAAACCAGGTCAGAGCCACTTTCGGGGTCGCAGATGCTTCTATCGATCAATGAGGGGCGCGCAGTTTTGTGGCTCGGAGTTGTGGCATCAGCGTGACCGTTTACAACGGTTTCCGCATTCGCGTACGTTGCGACGCCCGAGGCCCATCGCACTCGACGCACCGCTCAGCGGGCTGTCGCCGGGTGGTCTCGCCGCGGCCGGTCGCCACGGGCAGGTCGGCCCCCGCCCGGTCGGGGAGAGCGCCGGCCACGGCGAGAGCTTCAGCAGGCTGGTCGACCCGCAGGTCGCACACCCCGTCGGGCAGGGCCGGTTCGTCGTCGGCCAGGCGGTCGGCGAGCGTCCGGAGCTGCTCCACGCGGCCCGGCGGGGCGAAGTCCTCCACCAGGTTGAACAGGATCTCCTCATGGGCTTGGACCGCCGGCAGCCCGTCGACCACCCACACGCCGGTGCACCGGTAGGCCAACTCGGAGCCGATCGCGTCCTGGCGGCCCAGGGCCGACGTCACCGCGGTGTTCGTCCGCACCGCGCGCTCCCCCAGCTCGCCCAGCACGACGCCGATCGGCTCACACGTCGGCAACGTGGCGACCGGGTTGTCCGGGTGCGGGATGCCCAGCCGCATCCGCACCGAGGCCGGCAGCCGGTCGGGGTCACCAACGCCCTGGTCCACGCCACCACCTGCCGGCCCGGCCCGCCGGTGCGCAGCAGCCCCAGCCGTTCGTAGCCACGGCTGTGGCGCTTCCCTGCCAGCACCTTGTACTCGGGCACCGTCAGCACCCGCTCCCGCGCGCCGATGACGTTGATCTCCGGCGGTCCCTCGCCCGTCCACCACCGCACGGCCGCGCTGACGCTGCGCGCCGACCGCAACAACTCCCCCAGACACTGGAACCTTCGTTCGACCTCTGCGGCTTCCTCATCGGGCACCACGCCGTCCTCGGCGGGTGTTGCGTGATCCATTCGGGGTCCTTCCCTGGCCTGTCACCCACGGTCCCGGCCCCCGCGCCAACGGGTCGGTGTCGTGAAAGGACGGATGACGCTACCGCCGTGACCAGCAGAAACGCGTCCGCCGAAACGGTGTTCCAGTCGAACGGGAATCAGTACCGCCCGTACGGTCTCCCTTCAGGCTTCGGAACGGTCCGTGACCGGCTCACCCACACGGTCGAAGATCACCCCTCTGGACCATTCCGGCACGTGACGGTTCGCCCGGACGCGAACGGGCCCGCCACCCGTGATCGCCGGTGGCGGGCCCGAGGAGACCGGTCGCGCGTGGATCTAGGAGACGTCCTCGGCGAGCGTGGTGTCGAGCAGGTGGCGCACGTCGTCGGCCCGGTCGCCGAGGTTGCCGTTCTCGTAGTGCTGCTCGGCGCTGGTCAGGTAGAGCCGTGCGGTCTCGCGGCCGCCGAGCGCCAGCGCCGCCAGGCCCAGGCCGTGGTAGGCGTGGCCGAGCTGCCCGGCGGTGCCGACGTCGGCGAACGTGGTCAGCGCGGTGCGCAACGGCGTCAACGCGTCCGTCGCCCTTCCGGCCCCGACCAGGACGTGACCGGTGATCGCCTGCACGACCGCGCGGCCCACGGCGTCGCCTGCCCGGTCGAGCAGGTCGACCGCCACGCTGAACTCCATCAGCGCGTCCGGCACCCGCCCGGCCAGCGCGTACAACTCGCCGAGGCGCCGGTGGCGCAGACCCGCGCCGCGCAGATACTCGTGCGCGTCGTCCAGGACAAGGGCCTGGCGCGCGTCGCGGATCCCGTCCTCGACCCGGTCCACGGCGCGGGCCGCGAGCACGGTGCGGGCGCGGGTGCTCAACGCCGCCGCCAACGCGATCGGGTCGCCAGCCTGCTTGGCGGTCTCCACGCCCTGGTCGGCGGCGCGTACCGCGAGCACGTGCTCGCCGGCGTCGCTCAAGCCGAACGCCAGGCGCGTGGAGAACACCGCGCGGCGCAGCAGGTAGGCGCGTGCTCGTTCGGCGTCGGGATCGACCGCGTTCTCGTGGTCGTTGACGATCGCCAGCAGGCCGATCCGCTGGCTGGTGATCTGCACCTGCGCGTAACCGGTGGCCCGCCCCAACCCCCACAGCGCCTCCGCCAGGGTCCAGGTCAGCCGCCACAGCCGCCGGTCGAGCAGGTCCTGCAAGAACGTCAGCAGCTCGGCGCGGTGCAGTTCCCACCACGCCACGGCGCCGCGTCGGCCGCCGAACGGCCACGACGTCGGGCCTGCGGGTTTGGCCAGCCGCCACGACAGCGGGCTGACCGTGTGGTCCGCCTCCACCGCCACGCCCACCAGCCAGGCCAGCAGCACCTCCGTCGGGTCGTGCCCGCGGCGGGCCGTGCGCCCCTCGGCCAGGGCGTCGTCGGCGGACGGCGTGCCGGTCAGCGCCCACACCCCCGCCGTCCACGCCGGTCGCAGCTCACCGGCTGCCAGCAGCTCGTCGAGCACCTGCTCGGTGTGCTCCGGCGGCCCGTCGACCAGGTCGTGCACCAGGCGCACGTCGATCTCCGGCACCCGGATCGGCGAGCGCGCCAGCACCGCCAGGACGTAACGCGCGTCGGGGGACATCTGCCTGGTCACAGAGGTTCTGCCTTTCGATCGGAAGTGGTGGACACCCACCCCTGCCGCCGGGGGCGGAGGGGCGGGGAGGTACGGCGCGCGGCGTCAGGCCGCGCGGACGAGGCGGCCGGTCACGTCGGCCAGGTCGGCGAGCAGGCGACGGCAGCCGCCACAGCCGGCCAGGTGGTCGCGGACCCGGTCGGCGGCGCTTGCGCCGAGGCCGCCGCGGGCCCACACGCCCAGCCGGTCCACCACCCACCCACAGGCCGTCGCGGGAACGACCCGCCGGTCGAGGTGGGCCTGCAAGTACGCCCGACGCAGGCCCTCACGGGCCCGATAGGCCAGCGCGGCCACGCCGTTGGGCGTCATCCCGAACAACCGGGCGACCTCGGCCGGTGGACGTCCGTCGATCTCGGTGTGCCACAGCACCGTCCGCCACCGCGCCGGCAGCCGCCGCAGCGCGTCGACCACCAGCGCCCGCTCGACCGCGCCGGTGACCCCGCGGTCGTCGAACGGGACCACGATCCGCGCCGGTGCCACCAGCTCCAGGTCCGCGACCGGCTCCACCCGCGTCTCGCCACGGGCCCGGTCGCGGACGCCGTTGCGCACCGCCGTGACCAGATAGGCGCGGAATCCCGGGCCGTCCGGCCCGCCGCCGCGCCGCAGCTGGGCCAGCACCCGGGCGAACGCCTCCGAGACCACGTCCTCCGCGTCGGCCTGCCCGCGCACCATCCGGCGGGCCACCCCCAGGGCGACGTCGCGGTGCAGCAGCCACAGGCGCGCGTAGGCGGCGGTCCGCCCGGCCCGCACCGCGTCGACCAACTCGTCGTCCTCGATCACCTGCTCGGGTGTCCGGGGCATGACGACCACACCTCTCCACGCTCGTGAACCGACCAAAGGGCGCGGTGCCCGACTCCCAAGGGGTTGTCGGAGTCGGGCACCGCGCGGGAAGGAGGGGGCGCGCAGTCCGGCCTGGCATGCGGACGCGCGCCGCACCCTCCGAGGTCACCGCCCACGTTCGCGGCGGCGAGTGGGCTCCTCGAGATCCGGCTCCCAGCCCGACCCGTGACCCCATCGGCTGTGCGGGCGGGCGATGTCGTCGCGACGTGCCCGGGCCTCCAACATCCTGTCCACTTCGGACGGATCGCTTTCCAACGCCTCCAAAAGCAGCGCCACCTGGAGTCGCTGGGGCAGCTCCTCCAGCGGCTTGTCCACCTCGCCGCCGCTCACGTCGTCCCGGACCGCGTCCCGCGCGTCCCCGGCCGGTCACGACGTCCGCCCCGGGCCGTGCACCGGCGCCAGAGCCATGCGCACCAGATCGGTCAGGCGGCCGTCGCGCACACCCAGCACCTCGCCCAGCAACCAGCTCGGCTCACCGGGTACCGAGAGCACCTCGGTCCGCATCAACGAGCACGGACCGATCTCCGGCACCAGCAGGTTGTCGACCACGCCGTCGTGGTGGCGCACGAAGCCCAGCGCCACGCGGCCCCAGGTCCAGGCCGCCGGCGTCGGCCGGAATCCCGCGCCCAACAGACGCTCGACCAACCGGTCGCGCACCGGGTGCGGAGTCGGGCGCGGCACCGCCGGGTTCACCGCGACACCCGGCCGGCCGACGCCTTCGCCGCGGCTTCCTCGGCGGCGAGCAGTTCGGCCGACTCGAGCAACTTCTCCCGCAGGCCCTCGCGCAGGTGGCCGACCTCCAACGGGGTCAACACCAACGTGCCCAGCGGGGTACGCAACTCGACGCCGCAGCCACCCGATCTCGGCACCGGGATGATCACGCCCCGGTGCCCGTACTCGTCCCGGCACGCCACCCTGGTCCGCCGTGCGCGCCATCGTTCCCGCAGTGTCATGATCGTCCCCGATCGCGTGTCCTCACGGGGCGAGCTGGGCTGACCGCGTCGCGCAGGGCCCAGCCGGCCCCGAGCACCGCGGCGATGAGGGGGAACCACAGGTCCACCACTGTCGGCCACACCCGCCGCCTCCACTTCGTGTCGGCCGTGAGGCAGGCCCCGCCCCGACCAGCAGGGCGGAGCCGCCAGCACGTCGCGACCCCGGCTGACCGATGACCGGGCCACGTGCCCGAGCCGGGGGCGCTCCCCAGGTGGGACCGGGACGGCGACCCCACCCCCCTGGGGGAGGATGAGCGGCACGTGTGGTCCAAACATGCGAACCGCGGGTCGCCGTCCCGGCCAACTGCGCCGGGTTGGGCGATCCCGCACCGGCAGTTGTAGACACTACAGTTCGGGAGTGTCTACAACTAAGCGCCCGTATGGGTGGTGTCGTCCTACACGGAGTGATTGTTTGTGCTGGTCACTCCATCGGTTGACGCTGCCTGGTCGCAGGAAGAAGGGGTGAGGGTGGAGGCGCTGTCGGCGAACCCGACCGTGTGTCGCCGCTGGGTGGCGATGGAGTTGCACCAGTTGCGCACCTCGCGGCGGTTGACGCTGGCCGACGTGGTCAGGGAGTTGGGGTGGTCCAAGGCCAAAGCCGGTCACTTGGAGACCGGGGAGCGGCTACCGGGCTACGACGACCTGGAGGCGCTGACGAGCCTGTACGAGACGCCGGACCGGCTCGACGTGCTGTGGCAGCGCGTCACGTTCGGACGTCGGAAGGGCTGGTGGGAAGACCAGAAGAACCCCGACCAGTACGGTCCGGTGACCTTCGGCAGGTTCGTCGGTCTCGAACAGGGCGCTCGCACGCTGTCCATGTGGGAACCGGCCGTGATCTCGGGTCTGCTCCAGACCAGGGACTACGCCTGGGAGTTGATCAAGGCCCTCGGCGCGCCGTCCGAGGAGCTGATCCGCAGCCGTACGGCGTTGCGCCTGCGTCGGCAGGAGGTCATCGGCAGCGCCACCCTCCACTTCGTGTTGGGCGAGAGTGCCCTGCGACTACTGGTCGGTGGTCCCGTCGTGCAGAAGACACAGCTGGAGCACCTGATCCGCGTCACCGAGCACCCCAACGTCACCATCCGGATCCTGCTGGACGACGCCGGACCGCATCGCGGACTCGCCGGACCGTTCACGGTCATGAAGTTCCCCGACGACCCACGGCTCCGTGATCCGGGCGTGGTCTACAGCGAGGGACTTCTGCGCGCGCACTGGCACGACGACCCCGAGGAGATCGAGGTGTACGCCTCGACCTTCGAGTCGCTGCTGGACAAGGCCGCACCGGCCGATCGAACGATCGACATCGTCCACAGAAGGATCAAGGAGCTGTCCCAGTGAGCATTCCCCAGCCCGCCGACTTCGCCGACGTCACGTTCATCAAGAGCAGCTACAGCGCGGAAGGCCAGTGCGTAGAGGTGGGCACGCTCACCCACCAGGGCGCGAGGTTCTACGCGATCGGTGACACCAAGGCCCGGCACCACGGAATGCTGATCTTCACCGAGGCTGGGTTCGCCGCGCTACGGCGGACACTGCACGCCAACCAGGCCTGAGTGCGGACGCGGCACGCACACCGTCGATAGAGGCGCATTCGACGGTCCGGACCGGGCAGTCACGCGGCGATGCTGACCGCGGCAAACGGCAACGGCCGCAGCCTCTGTGAAGGAGGC